>NZ_ATWO01000002.1:130000-158129 GCF_000421285.1 Desulfotignum balticum DSM 7044 | reverse complement strand
GTTCCTTAATGGTAACATCTTCCGGCTCTTCCTGGATGGGGAGATCCGGTTCAGGCATATCAAACAGGGGAAGCTGTCCGTCCGGTTTGTGGATTTTCTCTGTTTTACGGCCGAACAGTCTGTCTTGAAGACTTTTTATCTGTTCATTGAGGATTTTGATTTCAGACTGGTAATTACGCTCTTTCTGGTCGAATTCTCCGACCAGAAAAAACAGGTTTTCCTTTAATTCATCAATATCGTTTATGTCTGAAATCTTCTCGATGTTCATGTGCTGAATATAGCACAACCACGCGGGTTTTCATAGTTTTTTCTCTAAAAAATCATGGAATATTTCAACGGTTTGTGGGCCTGCTGAATGTTCAATCCCGCCACCAGCCAGGACAATTCTTTTTCCCCGATATTCATGACCTCTTTGTGGGTGCCGGGCCATTTAAACCGGTCTTTTTCAAGCCGTTTCTGCCAGATGCAGAATCCATTCCGGTCCCAATACAGGATCTTCAAAATGGTTCTGCTCCGGTTGCAGAAAACAAACAGATGGCCTGAGAAAATATCCAGCTTCATCTGTTCACTGGCGATAATGGAAAGGCCGTTGATGGATTTTCGCATGTCCGTTGCACCCAGGGCCAGATAGATCTTTACTTCTGATGGAACGGTTATCATTACGACTCCTGCAATGTGACCAGGACCCGTTTCAATGTGTCTGCCGAAAAATCGTCCGGAATTTCAATCTGGCAACCCCGGGGCAGATTGAGCTTTAAAACATATGGGCCGGGGTTTATGGGTTGTGATGCCACCTGGACGAACTTGACCGGCAGGTTTCTGGATTTAAACCGGGCTTTCCAATACCCGAAGCGATGATAAACCAGATTGTGCTGCCGGCAATATTCTTTCTGGGAAAGTCCGGACTTTTCCCATTTATCCAGGTGGGTCTTCCAGAACTTGCGGAGTTTCTCCAGTTTTTCTTGTCTTGTTTCTGTTCCCATGATGCCTCCATTTTGAATTTTGGCGACATCATACTCCGGTGGGCGGGGCTGCGGAAGATGGGGTTTAATTACCGCTTACGATCAAACCTGTTTTTCCAGGTCATCAGCGGCCGGCATGGGAAAAGGTCCACCATCATAACGACCAACCTGCCGTTTGCCCGCTGGGGAGACATCTTTGACGGAACCACTGTTGCCACAGCGATTGCCGACCGCCTCGTTTACAACTCTGAGATCCTTATCATGGAGGGAGACAGTTATCGAAAAAAATGATCATTGGCACAAACAAAAATTTAGTCAGGACTTGGCTCAGGTCTGAACACCCGGCCTTTTGAATCTGGTTTTTACCGGACACGGACTGGTGTGCCCGTGATAAGGGGTGGCTGGTTTTTAAACGGTGATTTTGGCTGGTTTTTATCCCGCTGTTTCCAGTTGCCCGCATATCCGCGATTGGTGGCCATTTCAGTACTATTACAAACCAAAAGTATCAGAAATGCAAAATTTTGCATTTCCAACACTCCTCAAATGATACATACCGGTATCTCGCACAGACAAAGGAATTCACTGAAAATGAACAATCTGACATGCCCGACATATTCACCTGCGAATCTGTACCTGAGCCATCTGCCAATAGAGACTGCATCTCCAAATTTTGCTGCCGGCACAGAAAAGCATAGTCCATCATTTTCACTTCCACGGTCCAGGTCTTTCACTGTATAGATCTCATGAAATGAACCCGGACTTTTAGAAGAGCGTTTTATCGATTGTTGCCCACAAAATTAAAACAGTCTGATTAGCTGTTTGCAACAAATCGATAAAATGTAAGAACTGAATGTCAGATATGTGCCGAAGCGGCTATGGGGATTGTATGGCTTTCCTTTGGATAGGTTGTTGTCCGGGTATTCATTTCAACAGTAAAAAAATATGATCTCTCAAGACCATATTGAGTTCCTTACCAGGTCTTTTTTTCAGTATTTCTGACAAAAATCTCCTTTTGACATACGGGTCCGATATCGTCTGTGCAGCGATTTCATCTTTAACATCAATTTCAGATTGAGTCATGTAGAATCGAGAAGCTGATTCGGCAGTTCCTTGATAATCGTCATTCTCCCCTTTTTACAATTGGGGCAGCATAACAGATCCTGGCCTGTCAGTCTTTGCATCATCTCCAGATAAGTCTCTTCTACTTTCTGCGGCAAATTGGCATCAGGATCAATCAATTGTCGGATTATTTTAACGGCCAGTTTTTTATTCCGATGTGATAAAAAACCAAAATATCGGATTTTCATAAAATTATGCGGAAGCACATGAAGCAAGAATCTACGGATAAATTCATGGGCAGAGACTGTCATACTTTTTATCGTATCATTATCCATTCTGTCTTTGTATTCAAAACTGACCTGTTCATTATCTATGGTTTTTATCCGGTTGTTTGATATGGCCACACGATGCGTATAACGTCCAAGATACTCAAGAACCTGTTCAGGACCGGCAAAAGGTCGTTTGGCATAGGTGATCCATTTGACCTTAAAAAGGGAACGAATAAAAATGTTGAACTCCCTTTCACAGCGGTATTTTGCCAGTCTGCCTGGTAACGACAGCTCATTATTAAAATATTTTTTTTCAAGCAGTCCAAGATATCTTTTTTTAAACTCTTTGGACAAAGACTGAACCCTGAACAAATACGATTTATTGGATGTTACCCAAAGCTTCTTGTCAAATGAAAGAGCCCCACCGGCGACAAGGCAGTGGATATGGAAATGATCGGTAAGTTTTTGCGACCAGGTATGAAGGACGCAGATGAACCCGAGTTGACCATGGATTTTCCATTGCGGATCACGGGCAAATGTTTGCAATGTTTGGCTCACAGCCGCAAACAGGTTGTTCAGCATGATTTTGGGATTGATCAATATAATGGCGTTCAGTTCATGAGGAACGGTGAAGACCATATGAAAATAATTGCAGGGCAGCAGATCTGCCTTCCGTTCATTGAGCCATTTTTCCTTGACCATAGTCTGGCATTTTGGGCAATGCCTGTCTCTACAAGAATTATAGGATATTCGTTCAAAGCCGCACTGGTCACATTGTTCGAAATGTCCGCCTGTCGATGGTCATGTTAAATTGAGCCAAAAATGGTCATTTGAAACTGAGCCACTAGGGAATTGAACAAGGGGGATCTTTTTTCAATCCCCCTTGTTCAACTTCCCGAGTAAATGCATATGTTGCTGCATTTACCCGGGACAATCGTGGAGAGTTTATGAAAAAAAGGAGACCATTTTGGACATACTGGATCTGCACAGGTTCGGCTTGACCCAGCGGGCCATAGCCCGGCGCCTGGGCATAAGCCGTAACACCGTCAAAAAATACCTTGAAGCCCCGGAAAGCTGCTTGAAAAATCCAAAGCCATATCATCGCACGAGCATTCTTGATCCTTATCACGGTACCATCACAGCTTGGCTTGATGAAGACGAATATTACACCGCCACCTGGATTTATGACCGCCTTGTCAACCAAGGCTATGCCGGCAGTTATGAAACAGTGAAGCGAAAGGTCGGTAAACTCAAGAAACAAAAACAGAAAATTGCCTACATGCGATTTGAGACAGAACCCGGTCACCAGGCCCAGGTGGATTTCGGAGAATTTCAGGTTGAACTTCCCGATGGCAGTGTCAGAAAGCTGTACCTGTTTTCAATGATTCTGGGATATTCCCGGAGAATCTATACAGAGTTGATCGAACGATGCGACATGCCAAGCTTTCTAGACTGCCATATACACGCCTTTGAGTACTTCGTCGGCGTCCCGGATCAGATACTCTATGATCGCATGAAAAATGTGTATATCGCCAAGCTGGCTGGAAAGGACAAATTTAACTCTACCCTGATAGGATTTGCCGTTCATTACGGATTCGTTCCCAAAGTAGCCCCTGCTTATGCTGCTTGGGTTAAAGGGAAGGTTGAACGTCCTTATACCTTCATCCGGGAAGGGTTCTGGCGAGGATACGGTTTTGTCAACTTAATCAGGGCCAACAAAGACCTCTGGTCTTGGATTTTAAAAAAGGATGAACGGATCCATGGCACCACCCATGAAAAAGTCAGCGCCCGGTTTAAGCGGGAGCAGCCACATTTAAATGCACTGCCTCCGCAGCCGTTTGATACCTCATATCGTATTTACCGGCAGGTGTATAAAGACTGCACTGTCCACTTTCATGGAAACCGCTATGTCGTCCCCCACACCCTGGTAGGAGAACAGGTCATCCTTCGCTCGAAAGATGGACAGCTACGCATTTTTCAAAATAGTTGGCTGGTAGTTACCTATGACATCCCATCAACAAAGGGAAATCTGGTCCAGAAGAAGAGATTCTACGAAGCCTTAAAAAAAGACATGGACATGAATCGGCGCAAATATCACCATGCCCAGAAAAGTAAGGGACGGGCAAAGCAGACGATCAGTCCCCAGAAACCCCAATATGACATGGATGTTGAGGTCCGTTCCATCTCTGCATATGAAGAAATACTGCAGGAGGTGTTTGCATGAGTAATACCCTTGTAATGGATCGCATTGAATCCAACCTCACCCGATTAAAGCTCCCCCGGATTTATGAAGTTTTAGGCGGCCTTGCCAAGACGGCCGAGGAACAGGGAAAAAGCTATCTGTCTTTTCTCGATGAACTGCTCGAAGAGGAAGTGGCGGCAAAAGAGCAGCGCCGCATCGAAACTGCACTAAAAATATCAGGACTACCGTATATCAAAAGCATAGATGAGTTTGACTTCGCCTTCCAACCCGGCCTGGATAAACAGAAAATCATGGGACTTTTTGACTTAAGTTTTATCCGTGAGAAAGGCAATGTAATTTTCCTTGGCCCTCCCGGTGTGGGAAAGACGCATCTTGCGGTATCCCTTGCGCTGAAAGCGTGTCAGTCCGGCATGAGTATCTATTTTACCAACATGGAGGATCTGATTATCAAGCTGCGAAAGGATCACGAAGCTGGAAAGCCGGGTAAGGGCCGTGGGTACTATAAATCCTCCCTGGTCGTTGTGGATGAAGTGGGTTACACACCTATCACACGGGAAGAGTGCAATTTGTTCTTTCGTTTTATTGCTAACCGGTACGAGAAGAGCAGCACCATTATCACGTCAAATAAGGCATTCGGAGACTGGACAGAACTGTTCCATGACCCGATCATCGTGACTGCCATCCTCGATCGACTGCTTCACCACAGCGCCGTCATTAATATTAAGGGTAACAGTTACAGACTGAAAGGCAAAAAAGCATGAATGCGGGCAGTAAGGAAGGGGCTAAAGTCACATCGAATATGGCCCTGTATTTTTGTAAAACGGGGCACAATTATCTAAAATGCCCTAATATCGGTAATCTTCAGCGATCGTCTTACCATTAGGAGGTGTGCATATGGTAGAAAACCGTGGAGGATACAGGGGAAAACCAAAGCCAAAACTACCACCACACTTGAAACGGGTTCATGTCAATGCCCGTATACAAAAGTGGATGCTTGATGAACTCAAAAAGAGAGGTGAAGTCGGAATAATGCTGGAATATATATTGATCGACGCCGGTTTTAAATATCATGATCCCATAACAAAAAAAGGCAAAGGAGATTTATAAAATGAATCGGTGTGGCTCATTTTTGATGACCATAAATGGCTCAATTTCTCGTGACCCTTGACACCGCCTAACTGTGCTGTTCGACAAACAGAGATATGATTCATAACTTTAAGCTTTTGATAAGAAAGGATATTTTGTTTTTGATAATCCTTGCCATAAAGACGAAAAACATCTGCAACTTCAAATGATTTTTTCATTTTTGCCCCTCCTGATCCTCATACATGGCATCAAGAGGGCTTTTAAATTCTGTGATCCTTTGCTTTACCAAATGAAGATAAATGATAGTGGTTTTTATGGAGGAATGCCCAAGAAGTTGTTTGAGGGTAAAAAGATCTGTTCCCTGTGAAAGAAGATGTGTTGCAAAGCTATGCCGAAGGGTATGCATCCCTCGGCCTCGTTCTATACCGGCTTTTTTTTTGCAATAAGAAAAGCTTCTCTGGCACCTGAAAAACCGATATGGTTTTCCTTATTTTGACCTGGAAAAATCCATTTGCCGGGTTTATATTCTTGCCAATATAGCCTGAGTTCATCAAGCAGATACTTTGATAAAACAGTATAACGATCTTTTTTGCCTTTGCCCTGTTCTATTCTGATCATCATTCTTGAAGGATCGCTTTCAATATGTATGGGCTTTAGTTTAACAGCTTCGCTAATCCTGAGACCGGCGCTGTATACAGTTTTGAGCAAAACTCTGTGTTTGAGATTAGCCGCACATTCAAACAGTCTTTTTACTTCTTCTACACTTAATATATTGGGAAGTTTTTTGATTCTTGGAGATGGGGGGAGTTTAAAATCAGTCTCATCCCATTGAAGAATATTTTTATAAAAACATGAAATTCCAGACATATGAACATTGCAGGTACCCCCTGTTAATTTGCGCTCTCCAATGAGATAGAGCAAGTAATTTTGAATATCCCCATTAGTAAGTTTGTCTGGAGATTTGTTATGATATTTTGCAAGTTTTTCAACAGCAGACATATAATTTTTTATGGTGTAATGTGAAAAACGATGAAGAATCATATGATTCATAAATTGAGTTCTAAGACTTTTAGCCATTTTGAAACCTCCTTGATAGAAATTAATAAACTCGGCAGAATGCCGCAGGAGTTATTGTAAATCTATTTGGATAAAATGGAAAATGTTGATTGAATTTTAGCTGTTGGGGAGTGCAACTTCCGCGAAGCGGTTCAGTTCTTAATAATAGTCCGGGGTTTTGGAATCAGCATTTGGGAAATTTCGTTTTTGATATAGTCCTCAGTGAAAGCGCTATAGATATTGGTCTAAAAGATAATTGAAACGTTAAATTTATGACATGCCAACCTCGAGTTTGTGTTTTATCTTTTCCCAGCCCGGGATAACAGAGTCGAGGAGCTTATAAAACTCTGGGCTATGATCATGATATTTCAGGTGACACAGCTCATGCGTAACAACATAGTCAATGCATTCTTTAGGCGCTCTGATCAGGTCTGTATTGAGGGTTACTGTCCCCTTGTCTGAAAGGCTGCCCCATCTTTTTTGCATTCGCTTGATGGATAGTTTTGGCTGATCAATGCCGAGTCCATTATATTTCTGCCAGCAGCGATCCATGCTTTCTGCAAATTGAAGTTGTGCCTTTTCCGAATACCATTGGTTCAATAGCTTCTTGACAACATTTGGAGTCGGTTCGTTCCGGCAAGTGATATGAAAAAAGCCACGAGACAATTTCGCTGAGTTTTCAGTGCTTTCAGCTAATTTCAAGCGGTATTGCTTTCCAAGGTACAAGTGGGTCTCACCGTTAACGTAACAGCGATCAGGCGTCTTTGGATTAAACTGCTTGAAATAATTCAGTGCCTTAAGAATCCAGCGAGCCCGTTTTATTATTTTCTTTTCTATCAATGTGATATCGGACTGCACGGGTGCTTTAACGATAACTGTGCTGTCAGGATGCACAGCAATTTCCATCGTTTTTCTGTCACAGTACAACAGACTGAAATCGATGGACTTCCGGCCGTAAATAACCGAGTGTTTGTTGTTATGGATTAATGCCTCCATTATCTATAGCTCCTGTGCTTTGCTACCTGCAGGACCTTTTCGATGATGTCATCCATCTGATCAAGCGACAGTTCGATCCCTCTTTCCCTCTTGAGCTCATCATAGAGGTAATCGTCAATTTCATTAACCGCCTGTTTCTGAGCGTCCTCATCATCCCAGAAGTGAACCTTCTTGTGTTTTTCCAATATGCCATGAATAGCAATTGCCGTATCAGCCGCAGCTGATTCAAGGTCTTCTTCACCTAATTCGCCAGTTTGCTTAGAATAGGCTTCAAGGAAAGGCTTAAGCACCCCGAAATAGGCCATGGCATCTTCATTCCCTGAAAGCTTATCCGGTATATCATCATGCACTTTGCCGACAACCTTGTTGCGGATATCCACGACTTTGTTCAGATAATCCAGATCAGATATCCTCTTAGCCCTGTAATCTTCAATCGCCTGCTGGATCAGTTTTGAGAACTTCTCGTAAAACGCAGGGTCTTCATCCATCTTTTCGGTGATAACTTTCTTCGTGGCGTGTGCAATCGTATCGGCCTTTGAAGCCGTTGTTTTCTTTGTTTGGTAGACGCCTTGCTCCTCCTTAACCTGATTGAACATTTTGTCGTCAAAGATATTGACCGGCTCATTCAGCTGAACAACTTCATTGGCTTGAATGTGTGTATCCAGCAGTTTTTTGATTTTTGGCTCATAATCCCGGTAATCAATTGCCTCTGCATACCGGAGCTTGACAGACGCCTTGAGTGACTGGAATTTTCGAAGATCTGCCTTGTATCTGGACAAAGTTTTCTCATCGGTTTCGGTTAAAAATTTTTCGGAAGAGAGTGCGATGCCGAGGGTTTTCCCGAACTCCGAAAGGCGGCTGTAAAACTCTTCCCGGAGCTCATCATCGGCAAGCAGCACTTCATAGGCTTCTTCATCGTAGGAATGCTTAACCGTTTTGAATAGATCCCAAAGATCGGAATACCGGGTGGGCAGTTTTTCGATCTCGCTGTTAATGGATGTCAAAGTGCCGACCAGATCGGATTCATCGAACCCTTCAAATGCGCTGTACATGGTAAGTGCTTTGTCCAGCTCACCGAGGACGCTTGCATAGTCGACGATAAAACCGAATTCCTTACCCTCATGAAGACGGTTGACCCGGGCAATTGCCTGAAGCAGCGTGTGCTCCCTCAAGACCCTGCACAAATAAAGAACCGCGTTTCGCGGAGCGTCAAAACCTGTGAGCAGCTTATCAACGACAATAAGGATTTCAGGTTCGCTACCGTGTTTAAACTGGTTGATGAGCTGCTTGGTGTATTCTTCTTCACTGCCATAGCGCTTCATCATCTTTTGCCAGAATTTTACGACATCGTCTGTTGTTTCATCATCGGTCTCTTCATAGCCTTCACGCATATCCGGTGGTGAGATAACGACCTCGGAACTGACAATACCAATCTCATTCAGATACGCATTATACTTGAGCGCAGAAACTTTATTCGGGGCCACCAGCTGTGCCTTGAATCCGGTTCCCTGCCAGCCCGCGCGGAAGTGTTCACTGATGTCAAAGGCTCTCATGTAGATGACCTGATCGGCCTTGTTCAGCATTTCTGCTCGCGCATATTTACGTTTCAGGTCCGCCTGCTGCTCCTTGGTTAAGCCCTGTGTGTGGCGTTCAAACCACAGATCAACAGCTTCTCTGTTTTGCGTCATCTCCACATGCCGCCCCTCATACAGAAGCGGAACCACCGCGCCATCTTCAACGGCCTGTGTGATGGAATAATGGGGCTCCACCAGTTCACCGAATTTGGTGAAGTTGTTCTTTTCCTTCTTCAAAAGCGGCGTGCCGGTAAATCCCAAATAACAGGCATGGGGAAACATCTGTCTCATCCGGGCGGAAAATGACCCGAACTGGGTACGGTGGCTCTCATCCACCAGAATGAAAATATCGGGCGATTCATCCTGATATTTCTTTACCGCGTATGCCTTGTCGAACTTATGAATGAGGGTTGTAATAATCCCTGATTTTTTTTCAGCGACCAGTTCCAACAGGTTTCTGCCTGATGTTGCCCGGTTTGCTTCAAGACCACAGGCTGCAAAGGTGTTCCCAAGCTGCTTGTCGAGGTCGTCACGGTCTGTCACAAGAACAATTCGCGGATTCAAAATTTCGGGATCTAAGGCCAGGTTACGGGCCAGCATCACCATAGTCAGGGATTTTCCAGAACCCTGAGTGTGCCAGATCACACCGCCTTTACGTGAATTGGTGCTATCAAAATGCTTAACCCGGTTCAGGGTAGACTTGATGACGAAATACTGCTGATAACGTGCAATTTTTTTGGTGCCACCATCAAACACTGTAAACTTCCAAGCCAGCTCCAAAAGCCTTTCCGGACGGCACAGCGAAACCAACGCCTCATCCTGAGTCGTTGGTATTCGCTCATGGTTCAATGAACAATTTTCAATGTTCAATGATTTGCAAATTTTGTCTTCAGCATCATCCGGCAAAGGTTTGTTCACCAAGCCATTGATCATTGATCTCTGAACATTGGAAAATGATTCTTTCCATACTCCCCAGAATTTTGCAGCGGTTCCCGTTGTTGCGTACATGGCGCTGTTTTTATTCAGAGCCAGCACCATCTGGCAGTAGATGAAGAGTTTCGGGATATAGTCATCATTCTGATTTCTGATCGATTGCGAAACAGCCTGTTCCACCTCAACCTGCGGCGCTTTACATTCAATCACACAAAACGGAATACCATTGACGAAGAGAACAATATCAGGCCGGGCGGTTTCCGTTGACCGTGAACGTTCAACACTGTATTCGACTGTTACGTGAAACTTGTTGCGGCCGGTGCTGTTGTTAGCTTTGGGCCAGTCGATATAGTTCATATTGAAGCTTTTCGAATCACCCTCTATGGTCTGCTCCATGGCAGTACCAAGGGTAATCAGATCGTAAATGGCCTCGTTGGTCTTCAATAACCCATCATATTTCATGTTTTTCAGCTTCTGGATAGCCGACTGCACATTCTCCTCGCTGAACAGATACTCACTGCCTTTGTAACGAATGCGGTTTATCTCTTTGAGCTGGTTGCGCAGAATCGTTTCCAATAACACATTGGATGTTCTGTTCTGCCTTTCGCGGAGTGCTTCCGCCGGTGTCAAAAATTCAAATCCCAGGCCAATCAAAAGCTGCAAAGCAGGGATTTGAGAAAGATACTTTTCATTAATCTGAAAGGGTTTCATGGGGTTACCCCCAATGCATGCCAGTAGGGTCTGAATCCCGATTCCGCAATATTCGCCATAAGTATCAAAAACGGCTCATAATCATTTTTCGAATGGGCTGTATCCAGAGTCTCGTAATATTCCAACCGCTTTTCCACCGGGAGAACAACCGGCGGGAACCCACTTTTCATCAATTCCAGATTCATCAGCAGCCGTGATGTTCTGCCATTGCCGTCCACAAAAGGGTGGATTTTCACAAAGTCGGCATGAACACGGGCCGCCCGTTCTATTGGATGGAGCGATGCCCCCTCAGTTTGATACCAGTTGATAAAACGTTGCATGTCACTTTCTACATGCAGGGCATCGGGCGGCACATGATCGGCACCCGAGATGATGACATTTGTTTTTCTATAAACACCCGCATTCTTGTCATCAATATTTTTCAGGATCAATTGGTGAATCGATTTAATCTGCCATTCAGACAGAGGCTCATTTTTATTGACCAGATCTTCAACGAAAAAAATGGCTTCCCTGTGGTTGATCGCTTCAAAGTGCTCTTGCATGGTTTTCCCGCCAATGGTGATCCCTTCCAGAGCGACCTTGGTTTCTTTCAGTGTCAGCGTATTTCCTTCGATAGCGTTTGAATGATAGGTCCAGCGAAGCACCAGATCCTCATGAAGATTGGAGACAATCTCCGGCGGCAATGGACGGAAGGAATCCAGTTTCTGTTTTAGTGAATCAAGCGTATTGAAATTTATCATTTTTAGAATCTCCTGTTTTTAACCACGAATGCACACCAATGGACACGAATACTTCAAAATAATCAAAAGGCAGATCCGGGTTTTTCAGCCGCTCATCATCAAGCAAAAACCCCTTCTTAATAAACTCTGTCAGTTGCTTCGTCGCCCAGATACGAAAGCGGGTCGCCACATGACTTTTAACCCGATAGCCGACAGAAATGATCATGTCCAGATTATAGAAGTCGACCATTCGGGCAACCTGTCGTTTTCCCTCCATTCGAACTATCCGGAATTTCCGGATAGTTGCCTCTGGAATCAGCTCTCCTTCTTCATAAATATTCTGAATATGCTCACTTATGGTTCGAACATCCTTCTGGAAAAGCTCCGCCATTAACCCCTGAGAAAGCCAGACCGACTCATCCTCAAACCGAACATCCAGTTTCAATTTGCCGTCTTCAGCCTGATAAACCAGAAACTGACCCTTGGCGGCTTCGCCACTGGCAAGTGCTGAATTATGAGTGCCCTGTGCTGATTTGTTTTTTAATTCATCCTTCATATTTTATACCTCATCATTCTCATTCACTTCCCAATAGCCTTCTTTCCTGCCGCCCACCCGACGCAAGAATCCTTCGGCTTGGAGCTTCTGAATATTGCGTTGAACAGATCGTTCGGTAATGCCAATCTTCTCGGCCATTTCCGGAATGGTAATCGACGGGGTTTCCCGACAGGCATCCAGAATCATACCCGACGTTTTCCCGACGCTTACCCGACGCTTTCCCGACGTTTCATCCGAATTCTTCCCGAAATCATCCCCGCTGCTTTCCGAACCAGGCTTTTCGGAAGTCGGTGCTTTCAACAGCTCAACCGTCACACCGCCGGAATTTTCCTCAATGATCGGCACCGGTAGTCCAGCCGCTTTGCAGGCATCGGTAATCTTTTCAATGCCCCGTCCCCAGGAATCAATATAGCCCACCCGATAGCACACCTCGGCGATGAGCGGGTTACGGGGAATCGAACTGTGCACCTGAAAAAGCTTTTCAACGGTTAATTCGAGCGGTAGGGTGCCGGCATTCCACAACGATAGCCGGTCATCCATGACACGGAGCTGAGTCATGCTGCCCATATAATTGCGATGCACCAGTGCATTGAGCAGCATTTCTCGCAATGCCGGAACCGGATATTCCAGCTCTTCAATGCGACGCAGCCCTTCAAAGTGTATCGGCTTAATTAAAAACTTTCGTTCCAGCTGCTCCATCACACCACGAAGGAGTTGGAAGAGGTTGCCCTCGCATACCTCCTGAAAGCGCATATCCACCATGTTGAGACCAAATCGGCCTATTTTTAAAAACAGATTGGGATAAAACCTACCCGGCTTTTTACCAAAAAGAACGATTGCCGCATTGGTCAGTCCTTCCTCGGTGAGCAGGTGCAACTTTTTCAATAATTCTTCTGGAGAAAGCTCTGAAATATCAGGCAAACGCCCAGCCGTGACGGCTTCCTCTTTGAACAGCTCAATAGTCTCGTTATCGATATCATCCAGCGTTGCTTTTTCTTCAACCACCCGATCCCAGGTCATGCCCATTTTCTTCAGCAGAAACTCTGTTAGGGCATGGCCTTTCAATTCCTGCTTCACTGAGCCGGAACGCCAGTAGTAGGAACCACGCAGAGAAATGGGCACAGTCGAAGCCTCGACGATGATTTCCAAATAGGCTTTGCCGTCATCGTGCAACAGATTGATATGCGGCATCAGCCCCAGTTGATCGCGTATCTTGTTTGGCAGGTCTTCCAGCAGCTTCTTAGCATTTTTCAAGCCAGTGACTTTGCCCGTATCATCCTTGCCGATGAAGATTCGCCCGCCCTGTGCATTGGCAAAGCCGCAGATCCACTTCAGGTAGTCGTCATTCCACGACTGCTTCCATTCGATATTTTGGGATTCTTTAGTCATTCATCGTTCTCCTGCCGATGCTCTGCAATTACCCGTTCCGCCTCTTTGTCGTAACCGTCCGCTAAGCCCCGCAAAGTAATAGCAAATCGTTGAAAACCTTCATTCTCTGCCTCTTCAGCTTTAACTCGAAATTGGTCAGCCAACGCCTTTTCTGGTTTGCCAGTGGGATCAACCCAATGAACACCTCGCGAGTTGTATGTCCCTGTCCTGAATCCATTGCGCATATCTTCGGCTTCACGGTCATTCAGTGCAGCAGCAACCACTCGGTTTATCCACAACCCATTTTGATCTGCTGGGGCATGAATCAAAACTTCGCCGATGTTTATGAGAGCAACTTCCAGGTGGCCTGATTCGGTGCAGAATGCCTTGACGTCTTGAAGCCACTTCGTGAAATGTCCTTCGTTGAACGTTCCATCTTTTTGTGTTCCGGGAGGAGTCTTCCATTCATGCAGTAGCCGCCAGGCATTTGTTGCAATTGCCTTTGACTCTTCTGTGGGTTCTCTCTGCGACTGATCTTCTTTCTTGGAGCGGTAGATTAGGCGAATTACCTCGCAGAAAAACTCAGGATTGTTAGCCAATCTGTTTTCGAGGAGTTGCGGCGCGGCACCCCTATAGCGGTCCAACAAACGAAGATACGCCCATTCTACTTTGAATAAATCGTCTTCATTTACAGAAGGGTCTGCCTGAAGAAACTTAATCAGTTCGACAATGTGATAACCATCCATGGCATAGCTTGCTTCATTGGAAGAAAGAGCTGCAAGCAATGCTTGAACACATTGATTGGTATCTATTGGCTGTTTGGAATGCAGCCTTCTATATATGCAGTTGATTGCTGCGTGTGGTCTTCCATGTTCAATCAGCTTTTCAATAGCCGTGGGAAGGTTGCAATCGGCTTGATAGGCATTTGCTCCTGCACGGGTCCAATATTCGTCCTCATGATCCTGAAGCCATTCGGAGACGCGATTCCATGTTTCTTTAGTAAATGGTAAGCACGCCAAAAATTGCCCTGTTTGAGTTGGCGACCAACTCGATTTATCAATACCGTCACACCAATCCCAATTTTTTACATAAAAGCGCCGCCAGATAAAACTGCTCACTAATGCATTATGATTGGTATCTTCTGTACTCAGAAAATTAGGAAGAAAGGTCTCTTCAAACACATCATCATCAACACCTCCAAGTGCGTGACCCACTTGACTGGGTGACGTCACTGATTCGGCAAAACGAATGACTCCCTCTACACCCTTTTGCTGATACACTTCCAATATAGCATTCTCACGACGAGCGGTGAGTTTTTTCTGCTGTTCTTCCCAATCGCCGTTTTCATCGTAGAGATCAAAATCACTGTCCGTAAAGAGATGCTGGTACAAATTGAAAGGATCAATTGGCGCAAGTTTTTCTGCAACGGCTTCAATTCTGACAATTAATTCTTCGGGCAACGCCCATTTATCATCTGAAAACCGACGATGATGATTTGTGAATTTTGTGAGGTGGTCCCAAATAGAAAGCCGTTGATCTTCGGAAATTTCGGAAATGGGTTGTGAAGAAAGAACTTCGATAAGCTGATCAAAAGCTGGTTGTGGTAAATTGTCGAAATTATCAATCAACGTAGATAGACGGGAAGTATTATGCCCTGCTGCCGACACTGATAACTCTGCATAAAACGAAGCCTGCTGCCAGTATTCCTGATGCGTCACACCTTTTTCCCAGTCGTCGGGAATAATCTTTCTCCAGTTTGGTTTATGTGAACCGGAAGATGTTTGGTGCTGACCGGGTAAAAGCTGAATGATTAAATTCCATGCGACATCAGGCCATTCGTTGATGAGTGTGCGCACTGCCACTTTGCGCTTTTCAACAGATGCCAGTGTTTGCGGCAGCCATGGAAGCAGAATAGTTGAAAGCGAATTAGCTGGGCGATTGGCCCACTGACCACCTGGGTCATGACTGGCAAGTTCACCAAGCACAACACATACACGAACCAGATATTGTTCCTCCCAAGCCAGACCTTCCAATGCCCAGAGCAGACCGGTAAGATAATTGCCACCAGTAATGCCGTTTCCTTCCTGTGAGAAAAGTTCATCAAAGGGGCATGGTGTCAGACGTAATGCTTGTTCCACCGCACTGAGAAACTCTCCGGGGTTGGCTTCGGCTATTGTGGGCAACAAGCTGTTCAGGCTACCCCAACGAACCCAGTCGGCATTAGACAAGATTTCACGCAGGGCCAACACACAAATAGTTTCAGCTTTCCCTTGGGAACTGTTGTTAAGTGCGGCGAAGGAGCTGCCAATAAGCGCTAAACCTTCAGTTATGCCTTTTCGCAATGCAATAGAATAGCTTAATACCTTACCGTGAATACTGGCTGAATAACGTTCTTCGGTTGGTAATTCAAATGCCGGATCAGACTCACTCAGAACCTTAACTGCCAACAATTTAAAGGTATCAAGATTTTGATCAAAGATGCGTGATCCCAACAGGTTCAAAAGCTCAGATCGTCCAATAACCTTCCATACACCATTTTTTAAGGTCAACGGGCTATCCGGTAAATGCAGTATTTCTCTGGCTTTCTTTAACCAGTCTTCGTAGCAAATACCAAGGATCTGAGTAACCGCTTCAACATCATTATTATTCTTTTCGTTCCAACTGCCAATTAGTAAGGCAAATGACAAATAAGCAGCGTCGGCATACTGTACCCAATCAGTTTGAAGGATTTCTCTAGTGACCTTTAATTCTTCCGGGATTGCTTTTACAACTTTCTGCCTGAATGCATCCTTAAGGTCTTCTGGCAATTTATCAGGAGTAACGGTACCAGCGTCTTGATTCCAAGTCTGTACGATATCGACTACCCGAGACCAGACCCATTGAGGATATTGCTGTTGAAATTGGGAGATGTGCGAGTGCAATAAAGACAATACAACTCCGTACTCTTTCCCTAAATCATACCCGAGCAAGTGGAAGTGGTTCAGAAAGTTATAAAGTTCGTCCTTTGAAACGTCATTTCCGCCATTTGCTGTCTTTAGATGATGCTTAATAACATCCAACTTTTCAGAGCTCTTAGACGGACTGAAATTTGCCTGTTGAACGTTTCGGATGAACTCATCAACGTCCTTGGTGTGTCTTGCCTGATTTAATAACCATTGAACATTATGTGCATCTGTCGCAGTAAGCGGGCCGGTGATCAGCGAGATAACATCCTTGCCTTTGGTAAAAACTTTCGAGTTGTTGAAGTCGCTCCAGGCGGCCTGCATTACTTCGCCAAAAACAGAACTCCCTTGTGTAATAGAAATTGAATGTTTTACCTGTCCAAGGAGTTTCCGTTGCTCCTTACTATCTGGATTCTTGGCAAAGACAATAAGATCGTCGGTGTCAAATCCGTCAATTTTCCCCTGAAGTTTAATTTCGGATATAGGCCAGCAGGGAAGGCAAGGCGCATAACCACCCGTAAGCATTAAAGCGACGTAAGATGATTGTACATGTGCTTCAAAGTGTGCTCCACCTCCGCCGGTAGAGAATGCGTTGCTTAGTTTTTTCCCTGCAGCCATGATTACGCCTCCATGTATTGGTTAACGATTTCCGGCTTTACCCGCCATTCGCCCGTCAGCATCTTCTGCATCAGGCCGCGTTTCTGGGTTTTGTATTTGTCTGCAAGCTGTTTCAGCAGATCGATTTCTTGCTGACAAACGGAAAGAGTTTCAGCAATGTCTTTTTGTTCTTCGAAAGGAGGAACGGGAATCTTAATGCTTAGAAAGTCAGGTATGCTTATCTGTTTCCCATCACGAATGCCGATGACAGCAAGGTTCAAATACTTCTCAATGAAGATATAGGACTTAAAAAACAGCCGATAGAAGTCCCTGTTCAATTCAATTTTCGGTCTCAACACTGTATACGCAGGGCTGACGATCCCTTGATAATTCGAGTATTCAATGCCGCCTTGGAATGAACGAAGACTTATCGCAAAATCTCCTCGCTTGATGAGCTTGTAGCTGGCTGTTGTTCCGTCCGGTGACATGACTCGGCCTTCCAACATGCTGCGAGGGATAACGCCACGATCTTGAGTAACAGACAGAAGCTCTTCTTCGGGTAAGTTCTTTTCAGTTATCGTGTCGAATATTTTCTTCGGTTTAATATGGGGCCAGAAATCGCACCGCTGGCTAATCAGTTTTTGAACCTGGCCCTTTAAGCTGGCTTCCTTCGCCTGAATCAGCCGTTCGGTTTTATCGATGGCCTCATCCCAGGTGGACAGCAGAGTGGCAATGGCTTTTTGCTCGGAGAGTGGAGGGAGCAGGACAGGAAATGCTTTCAACTGAGATGAGTTAATGCTGGCCAGATTAGTGCTTTGTTTTGAACAGCTGAGAAAGTACTTTTTCCCATATGAACTGCCTGTTTGAGCTGACAAAAAACTTGACAACAATTCATGGTTGTTTGGCCGTACTGCAAATACATGATTCTGGTGTAGACAGTTTTGGATTTGACCTTCCCAAACAGCTCCTCTTCCGAGTTTGTCGAAATCGCCTCCCTCTGTTAGCAAAACGTCACCATTCTCAAGTCTGTAACGATTTACTTTATCCTTGTGGATATTAATGATTTTTATCTCCGACAAATCCAAATAGCCATCTTGGACATTGGCTACTCGAAGATAAGGAAGCTCTATACATTCTTCTTTTGAATTCTGATTTTTGGCAATTCCTGTTTGTATAATGGCCACTTTCTCGAGGCGTTTTCTTTTCCACCCAGTAGGTAGGTTTATGATCCTGCTCATCGCTGAATCTCCCCAGTAGAAATTTGAAGAGGGATGTTTGAAGTTTGAAATTTTTCACATTTCACATTTCTAACTTCATTCTTTTTATTTTTCATTTTCTTGATAATCGTAGTCAGTATTGCAATCAGCTGGTTACACTCATCAGCCAGGTCTGTAAGCTTGTTTTTTTCAACAATTCCGGTTGCACACAGCAGTCTTAACCAATAGTGTGTTTCACGGGCTTCTTTGCAGGCAATACTGTATTTGGAAACAAAGTCCGCTTCACTTTGAGATGCCTGACCTTCTTCAATATTAGCTCCAACAGAAGTGCCTGACCTCAACAACTGATTAGCCAGAGTGCGACTTACCCCTGGTTTCTCATCCAAAACACGACACAGCAAAATAATCCGCCTGGCAAACTCAAACGACCGCTCCGGCAAATCGCTCTTCCTTTCCCCCTTCAAACTTCTCTCTTCACACTTCACTGGTCTCCTCCTGATTTATTTTTTCTATCTCGCTTCAGGGTTTCGGCGGATTGAGTCAGATCTTCGATATAGTTTTGATCTGCTTTTTGCTGTGCTTCCAGTCGGCGTTTTTCAGCGAATTGATCGTATTGATCATTGGCAAAGTCCAATGCAATTTCCCGGCTGATACTTCCGGCATTTTCAAGGACGGGCAGTTCGACATCGACAAGGAATTTATCGAGAAAGCTCTCCCAATCAGCCATCTGGATGGTCTGGCGTCTTTGAGCACGAAACTCGGCCTGATCAAGGAACATGACCGTGATTCGGTTGAGAGTGTCGATCTCTTTTTTATCCAAATAGTTTTTGGCGGTGCCGACATCGGTTTTGAGTACGCGTGAGCCTTTCCAGTTGGTCAGTCCCATGTTGGGTAATTCGGCATTGGCACGCTGCTTTACAATTTCCGCAGCGGTCAAACCGGTAGCGGCATAGTGCATCTTGTTCTGCATGGTGGCAAAAAAGAGTTGTGTTTGTTTTTCACCCTCCTGATAGTCATTGGCGAGTGCGAAGATATTTTTGATCATCAGGTAAACACGAGCCTCACTGGCACGGATTTCCCTAATACGAGCCAGAAGTTCGTCAAAATAATCAACGGTTCCGGCGTTACCCTTGAGCCGTTCATCATCCATGGTGAAGCCCTTGACCAAATATTCTGAAATCCGCTCATTGGCCCATTTTCTGAACTGAGCACCCCGTCTGGAGCGAACCCGAAAGCCGACAGCAATGATCATTTCCAGATTATAATGATCAATCAGGCGTCCCACCTGCCGGTTTCCTTCAGTTTGAACTATTCGGAATTTCCTAATAGTTGCCTCCGGCCGAAGTTCCTCGTCGTCGTAAATATTTGCTATATGTTCATTTATGGTTGGAACGGCAACTTTGTACAGCTCTGCCATCAGCTTTTGACTCAGCCAGACGGTTTCCCCTTCCAACCGCACCTGAACCGGGCTGTCCAGCCCTTTTCCCTGATACACTAAAAGCTCGCCCTTGGGTGGTTCGTTGTTTTTATCTGGCATAATATCTTCCCTCAACGACCAATCCGAGCAAATTTCTCTTCATTTCACCCTTCAAACTTCTCTCTTCATACTTCATCTGTGGTTACCTCTGAATCTGCTGAAGTTTTTCCGCCATCTGCTTTCTCACTTCTGCCAGCTCTTTTTCCAGATCGTCAATCTCCACCTGCACCGCATCGATGTCGATCTCCTCTTCCTCCTCAAAGGTGTCCACGTATCGGGGAATATTGAGGTTGAAGTCATTTTCCTTGATCTCGGCGAACTCGGCCACATGGGCGTATTTTTCTTCTTCAGCCCGGGCGGTATAGGTCGCCATGATCTTGCCGATATGCGCTTCCGAGAGGGTGTTCATGTTTTTACCGGAGACATATTCCCGGCTGGCATCGACAAAGAAGACGTTTTTACAATCTTCACGAGCACCGCCTTTTTCACGGGAGCGATCAAAGACCAGAATCGCCACCGGGATATTGGTGGTCGGGAACAGATTGCCCGGCAGCCCTATAACGGCATCCAGCAGGTTTTCCTCGATTATTTTCTGGCGGATACGGCCTTCGGCTGCGCCCCGGAACAACACACCATGGGGAACCACCACGGCAACACGGCCCTGCTTTTCAAGGGCGGTTTCCACCATGTGGCTGATAAAGGCCCAGTCGCCTTTGCTCTTGGGCGGCACTCCGCGCCAGAAGCGGTTGTACTGATCGCTCTCGGCGCTTTCGGCACCCCATTTATCCAGAGAGAACGGTGGATTGGCCACCACGCAGTTGAATTTCATGAGCCGGTCATTTTCCACCAGCAGCGGACTGTTCAGGGTGTCGCACCATTCCACCCGGGCGCTGTCAAAGCTGTGCAGGAACATGTTCATCCGGCAGAGCGCCCATGTGCTGCCGTTGGACTCCTGTCCGAAGAGGGCAAAGTTACGCCTTTCTTGAGCGCTGCGCGCGCCGCGGGCCACCTCTTTGGCCGCCTGAATCAAAAGTCCGCCCGATCCGCAGGCCGGGTCACAGATACGATCGCCCGGTTTGGGCCCAGCCAGCTTGGCCACCAGTTCGGTCACCTTCAGCGGGGTAAAGAACTCTCCAGCCTTCTTTCCGGAGTCGGAGGCAAAGCGCTCAATCAGGTAGATGTAGGTGTTGCCGATCACATCCTCGGAAACGAGGCTGGGTTTCATGCTGAGCTGCGGCTTGTTAAAATCTTCCAGCAAGGTTTTAAGGCGTTTATTCCGATCCTTTGTCCGCCCGAGGTTGGCCTCGCTGTTAAAGTCGATATTGCGGAAGACCCCTTCGAGTTTGCTCTTGTTGCTTTCTTCAATATGATCGAGCACGATATTGATCAGCTCACCGATGTTGGCGGCGGACCGGCGTTCATACAGGCTGTAATAGGTGGCGGGAAATTCATCCAGGACCGTTTCCTCGCCGGTTTCGTCATTCTTTTCGGTGAGTAACACCTGCGGGAGGACAAAACGTTCACGCTCGAGCTTGCGGCGGATACGGGCATCGTCATCGCCATACTGCTTCTGATACGCTTCGTAGTGGTCCTGCCATACATCGGAGATATATTTCACAAACAGCATCACGAGGATGTAGTCTTTGTACTGGGCCGGGTCAACAACGCCCCGGAAGGTATCACACGCCGCCCATGCCGCGTTGTTGATGTCTTTCTGAACAATCTTACTGCTCATATTTTATTCTCCTTTTGCAAGCTGCATTAGTATAGTTGAAATGTATTGTTCCCGCTTGTCGGCCAGCGTGTGAAGCAGGGTTTGTTCACGAGCAGACAACGTGGCCAGCTCAACGATATTTTTCTGTTTTTCCAGACTTGGCAGCGCCACCTCCAGCTCTTCAATTGCCTGCTTGCTGATCATCTTCTGAACCGTTCCCTTGGCCCGGCTGGTCAGAAAAATCTGCGCATCCCGCTGGCTGATATACCAGTTCAGATACTCGGGTAAAACCTTGTCTGGCCTGGTCACCCTTATCCTTAATAAAGGAGCGGCGACAACGGCCTTTCCCGGATCTTCAAGAAGAACCGCTGCCGTGGTCACATGCCCGCGAGACCTGAATACCAGATCACCTCTTTGCGCGAGGTGGTGCTCTTTCATGGCCTCCATGTTGATTCTGACCAAATCATCACAGCCGACCGTGTTGTCATCCAAAAGATCCTTCATCTGAATAACTGCAACTCCGCCACCTTCAGAAGCTTCGAGACGGGACCTGAACGAGTATCCCATCTGCACAGATGTTATTTCTTTTAATTTCTTTTTCACCACACCTCCAATTTGCTGCAATAAAGTTACTGCAAAGTATACTCATAAAAATTCAGCCGTCAACTTAATTTTACAAAAATATCGTTACTGTAATTTTCATTGCGATTAAAAATGGTTTCTCATGGTAACTTTTAATGAAATTATTGAGGTTCCGTAAGAATATACGAGATAAATTGAGGCGAGGACTACTTGCAGTGCGGGCACCATTTTTCAGACAAATGACCACCCATAGACTGCCCCTGTTATTGTGTGTTGCTTTGTATTAGGCCGGAGCGATCAATCATACCATATCCGTGGTAGAAATTTTTTGCTGAGTACAAGCGGGTTTTTGGGGCAAACGAATGCAAATTTTTAACACAAGGACCTGTACAACAGATAGGTGTAATCCCCTGCATCAACAGAGCTGCCTTTTTTAAATCCGTGCCCCAGGACCAGATCATCCACCTCTTTTTCCGACAGCCGGATATGTTTGGGCGGACCGGGCGGGCCGCATCGGATATCAGGGTCATGATATTGGTGATATTTTGTTTTTCGATCCTTTTTTCCAGAAGCTTTATCCCTTCTTCCCACAGATCCAGTGCATAGACCAGGCCTTGCTCTCCGACGATCTCAGAAAAATAAACAGAATAATCCCCTCTCCCGCAGGCCAGATCCAGGACAACCGATCCAGGCTTTACAGGCAAAACATCGGAGATTTTTTTCAAATCAATCAAATCAAAACTGCTCTTGCCGGCCCCTTTTGGATTTTTTCCCTTTTCTTCAGCCATGTTCCATCCTTCCTCATATGTTACGTTAAAATAAATGCTTTTCCCATGACGAAGCAACCACAAAAATACCGATTCAGTACCATTGTTCGCAAGACTATGAGATCCCTCTGGTATCCAGATGGCATCTCCGGGATTGACCTGCTGTTTTTCATCATCCACCTGCATGCGCCCCCATGGGCACGATATGTGGTTTCAAGAACCGCTTTATCATTGATATTTCAGATCTATTTAAGAAATTCACTTCGAATCCGCTCAATTCGTTTTCGGTTTGCCCCAAGGTCGGAATATCCGATACGGGATGCGGATCGGATATGGATGACCATCTCGCCTGATTTCTCTTTCGGAAAATAAAACTCCACGTCATCGACAAATCGAAACAAAGCGGACGTAAATTCTGCTCGAATATAATTTTCCTGAGCCGTCAAGATCTTTGCCCGCCTTTGGGAACCAAGTATCTGCAAAAGACGGGCTCGCGCATCCTCCCGAGTGCCTTCATAACGAATCGGTTGAATATATTGTTTTTCACCAACCGCCTGGCTGTTAACACAATTTGGTGTTTTCGGGCACGGTGCCAACGCTCCATTATTTATCCCCAGATCAGAAACAGCCCCAACGCACCCGGGTAACCATATCAAGGTTATTAAACCAACTGCAATTTGTTTGTTCAAAGCGTATTTTTCCTTTATTCTAAAAATTACAGCATAAAAATACGTCACCGAATTTTCGACTCAGAGCACTAAGTTTCAGTATATTTTCAAAATCAAGATGAACAGCTATAGTGCGAAACGCCACCAACGTTAAAAAACGCCTCAGGTTTCAGACGATAATATTTCGCTTCTACCCTTTGTGATTGCTCATCATATGGAGAGCCAAGCACTTCCTGCAACTCTCTGACCAATGTGTAGTCACCCTGCATGGCTTGTTGGTAGGCGGGGACAATCAACCACTCCCGCCATGCATATTTGGGGTTAATCTGTTTCATCTTTGCCGATATCTCAGCCAAATTGCCGCCTTTGATAACGAGGTCGTGCCAGTTTTTCAGCCAGGATTGCCATGCCTCATCGAGTTGTTGATCAGTCTTGCTATAAAAACTCTTTTTCAAGGCTGACACATTGTCTGGTACATGGGATAATTCACGGAAGAAAATGGTGTAATCCACCTTTGATTGGGTCAGTAACTGCATTAATCCCTGCACCAGCTTTGGGTGATAGTCCGTCAAGCCAAGCTTGGCCGCCCACATTTTTTGGATCTGTTTTTGCATTGCCTCTGCAAAGCCATGACGTATTTGATCCAATTGTTCCAAAGCTTGAGTCTCTTTTGCAAGCAGCGGTCTCACTGCCGTCCAGAACATGTGGTAATTCGCTTCTGCGGCCGTTGGCTGATTGAGGAAGGAAAAGTGTTCGCCGCCGCCAGTCCATGGTTGAAATCCGGGGTCGAACATTTCACAGAATCCAAATGGTCCATAGTCGAGGGTAAAACCGCCGGCGGCGCAGTTGTCACTGTTATAATTACCCTGGCAGTACCCGATACGCAGCCAATCGGCCACCAGTGACGTAAGCCGCTGGCGAAAAAGCTTAGCCAATTCAACCACTTGATCCGCAAAAACAAGATCTTGATTAATATCGTTTGGGTATTCCCGGTCAATTACATGCGACACAATCATGCGCAACTCTTCTAAGGCGCTTTGATGAGCATTGCCGCGAACCCGGCGGGCAAATAACTCTAACTGACCAACGCGCAAAAAAGAGGGTGCAACGCGAGTTGAAACAGCCACAGGATTATCCACCATAATATCAGGATCGGTGGAATGAGCGTCCTGGGAGTACCAGGGCCGGGTAACGGTCTCAGATTTAGATACATACAGGGTCAGAGATCGCGTTGTGGGAACCCCCAGGGCGTGCATATACTCTTGTGCGAGAAACTCACGCACACTTGAACGAAGGACTGCGCGCCCGTCGGCACCACGGCAGTAAGGCGTTGTACCGCCACCCTTTAATTGCATTTCCCAGCGCTGTCCATTGAACATCCCTTCAAATACAGATATCGCCCGACCATCGCCATAACCATTGCCGGTACCAAATGGACATTGAAGGGTATATTCGGTGCCATAAATTGACAGGGCATAGCCAGTTGCCCAGCCAATCTTACGCATAGGCTCCTGCGCTGCTGAGAGATCACCAGAAAATACCCGGCAAAATTTTGTATCATTTACCAACTCGTCGCTCAACCCAAGTTCATTAAAAAAAGTGCTGCTATGGGTAACATATTCTGGGTCTGGAAGCGGCGTGGGAGTCACCGGTACGAAGTGACCGGAAAAAACCTGACGGGGACGGTGATCATCACCATCCCCGGTGGCATCAGGATCGGCATTTAAGGTATCCATTAAAGAATAATCAGCTAATCGCACAAACTCATCAAAAGTCGATATTCTCTGCTGAGCAGATGGTTTAGACAATGACATTATTGCAAATACCTCGCTATGGGGAGCGCGCATTGAGCGCTATTAAACAAAATTACAGTAGCAACTTCAGCCCAATCTGAATGTTGCATAAAAAAGAGAGGGGCAAAACATTAAAAAAATTTATAATTCAATTACTTATAAAAAATTCAAACCAAGGAATTGCCATGACGCCTTTGTAACACGAAACCAATCGAATTCACAAGATGCAAGGTCCGTTACAACCAAAATTTGCCGATCAAACTTTTATCAGTTTCTCAAAAATTAAGTTGATTTGCCCAAATCACAATTATCCAAGGATTCAAACTAAAACGCAAAAAGCCCTGACCGTTAATAACGATCAGGGCTTTTTGATAAATAATCCGGCAGTGTCCTACTCTCCCACACAGTCACCCATGCAGTACCATCGGCGCTAAAGAGCTTAACTTCCGTGTTCGAGATGGGAACGGGTGTGACCTCTTTGCTCTAACCACCGGATTAAGGGGGGTATGGATCCGGAACGTTTGATGGGGTAAGGGCGCTTTGCGCGGCTTTGTTCCATAGATCCAAAAATCTGTTGCAGTAAGATATGTGTTCACATGAAAGCGTTTAAACCTGTGAGTGAAAAAAAGTGGCTAAGCCTCACGACCTAATTAGTACCGGTTAGCTCAACATGTTGCCATGCTTACACACCCGGCCTATCAACCTTGTAGTCTTCAAGGGGTCTTCAGTCACTTGCGTGATGGGATATCTAATCTTGGAGTTGGCTTCCCGCTTAGATGCTTTCAGCGGTTATCCTTGCCCAACTTGGCTACCCAGCAATGCCCCTGGCGGAACAACTGGAACACCATTGGTTGGTCCATTCCGGTCCTCTCGTACTAGGAAAAGATCTCCTCAAATATCCTGCGCCCACGAAAGATAGGGACCAAACTGTCTCACGACGTTTTAAACCCAGCTCACGTACCACTTTAATCGGCGAACAGCCGAACCCTTGGGACCTGCTCCAGCCCCAGGATGTGATGAGCCGACATCGAGGTGCCAAACCGCCCCGTCGATGTGAACTCTTGGGGGCGATAAGCCTGTTATCCCCGGCGTACCTTTTATCCGTTGAGCGACGGCCCTTCCATTCAGAACCGCCGGATCACTAAGACCTACTTTCGTACCTGCTCGAAATGTCTCTCTCGCAGTCAAGCTCCCTTATGCCTTTGCACTCTGCGGCTGGTTTCCAATCAGCCTGAGGGAACCTTCGCGCGCCTCCGTTACTCTTTGGGAGGCGACCGCCCCAGTCAAACTACCCACCAGACACTGTCCTCGATCCGGGTTACGGACCTAAGTTAGAACACTGAAACATAAAGGGTGGTATTTCAAGGGTGACTCCACAAACACTGGCGTGCCTGCTTCCAAGTCTCCCACCTATCCTGCACATCATGTCCCAAAATCCAATGTCAAGCTGTAGTAAAGGTGCCGGGGTCTTTCCGTCTTTTCGCGGGTAGACGGTATCTTCACCGCCATTCCAATTTCGCTGAGTCCCTGGTTGAGACAGTGTGGAAGTCGTTACGCCATTCGTGCAGGTCGGAACTTACCCGACAAGGAATTTCGCTACCTTAGGACCGTTATAGTTACGGCCGCCGTTTACCGGGGCTTCGGTTCAGTGCTTCGCCTTGCGGCTAACAAATCCCCTTAACCTTCCGGCACCGGGCAGGCGTCAGACCCTATACCTCGTCTTACGACTTTGCAGAGTCCTATGTTTTTAGTAAACAGTCGCTACCACCATTTCTCTGCGGCCCCCCACAGCTCATATAGAATTATAATCACCATCAGGGGCATACCTTCTCCCGAAGTTACGGTATGATTTTGCCGAGTTCCTTAACCAGAGTTCTCTCAAGCGCCTTAGGATACTCTCCTTGCCTACCTGTGTCGGTTTACGGTACGATCACCTGTTATCTCGATAGAGGCTTTTCTTGGCAGCATGGGTGCAGTCAGTTTATGGGTCAAAGACCCTCCTCATCACTTCTCGGCCTTAAAAAATCCCGGATTTGCCTGGGATTTAAGCCTACCGGCTTGAACCGCCTATTCCAACAGACGGATGACCTGCCCTCCTGCGTCCCCCCTTCTCTCAAACGACAACGAGGTGGTACAGGAATATTAACCTGTTTTCCATCGACTACGCCTCTCGGCCTCGCCTTAGGGATCGACTAACCCTGAGCAGATTAGCTTTACTCAGGAAACCTTGGGCTTTCGGCGAGCGGGCCTCTCACCCGCTTTATCGCTACTCATGTCAGCATGGTCTCTTGTGTCACCTCCACACACCCTCACAGGTGCGATTCTATGACAACACAATGCTCTCCTACCGATGTATAAATACATCCCGCAGCTTCGGTACTATGCTTTAGCCCCGATACATTTTCGGCGCAGATCCACTCGACCAGTGAGCTGTTACGCTTTCTTTAAAGGATGGCTGCTTCTAAGCCAACCTCCTGGTTGTCTGGGCATTCCCACATCCTTCTCCACTTAGCATAGATTTGGGGACCTTAGCTGGCGGTCCGGGTTGTTTCCCTCTCGTCCGCGGAACTTAGCTCCCGCGGGCTGACTCCCGTACTTTAACTTACCGGTATTCGGAGTTTGGTTAGGTTTGGTAATCTGGTGAGACCCCTAGCCCATCCAGTGCTCTACCTCCGGTAAGAAACATACGAGGCTATACCTAAATATATTTCGGAGAGAACCAGCTATCTCCAGGTTTGTTTGGCCTTTCACCCCTATCCACACCTCATCCGAACAGTTTTTAACCTGTATCGGTTCGGGCCTCCACACCATTTTACTGGCGCTTCACCCTGGACATGGATAGATCACCTGGTTTCGGGTCTACTCAATGCAACTGACCGC
>NZ_ATWO01000002.1:0-127500 GCF_000421285.1 Desulfotignum balticum DSM 7044 | reverse complement strand
TAACTACAAACTCGTTAAGGTCTTGTTTTAGACCCGCTTCAAACTTTATCACTGACCAATTTTCAAAGATCAAAAAAAAACTTATCGAGGACACACAAACCGTCTCTCGACAAGACCGGCGTAATATGCCTGAAAATTATATCCGTGTCAATCGTTTTTTTGATATTTTTCACAATATTTTTTCATTCCGGCCTTTTTTGTGTTTATCTCATTGATTTTCATGACATTTTAAATTCAGGCGCCGTTTCCCTGGTTTTGACAATTGCCTTGAACTTGTGTACAAATAATCACGCTGACTGAAATTCTGGGCATCTTGGGGGGATTAAACATGCCGGCGGCCCCTTGAGAACAATAATTGATGACACTGCCTGCAAGGATCTGCCCATGGAAACTGACATCCGTCTGAAAAATGTCTCATTTGCCTATAAAAAACAACCGATTCTTGAAAACATATCCCTTATTATTCCCCGAAAAGAATTTGCCTGTATCGTGGGGCCCAACGGGGGCGGAAAAACCACGTTGCTTAAACTGATTTTAGGGCTCATAAAACCGGATACCGGACAGATTCAGGTGCTGGGGATGAGCCCGGAAAAAGCCCGGAACCGTATGGGATATATGCCCCAGTATGCCTATCTGGACATGAATTTTCCCGCCACCGTCCTGGATGTGGTTCTGATGGGGTGCCTGAAAAACAATATTTTCTGGTTTTCCGCCAAAGACCGGTCCCGGGCCATGGATGCCATCGATACGGTGGGCATGACCTCTTTTGCGCAGACGGGTTTCAATGCCTTGTCCGGGGGGCAGAAACAGCGGGTTCTCATCGCCAGGGCATTGTGCAGCCGGCCGGACATCCTGCTGCTGGATGAACCCACGGCCAACGTGGACCATGAAACCGAGGAAAATCTGTTTTCCATTCTCAAAGCTTTGAACCAGAACATGACCATTCTGGTGGTTTCCCATGATTTGGGTTTTGTGTCCAAATACGTTAAAACCGTGATCTGTGTGAACCGCCGCCTGGTCATTCACCCCACAACAGATGTGGACGGCACCATGATCAAGGATATCTATTACGGGGATCTGAAAATGGTCCGCCATGATCACCGGTGCAGCGAAGAAGGCCATTGCCATGATTGAATTTTTTCAGGCCGTCATGGACCCGGACAATCAGTTTCTGGCGTATGCGCTGATGATGGGGGGGCTGGCTTCCATTGCCTTTGGCATCATCGGCACGTTTGTCACCATCAAGCGCATCAGTTACCTGGCCGGGGCCATTTCCCATTCCGTGTTCGGCGGCATCGGTCTGGCCCTGTATCTTCAGATCGGGCTGGGGATCACATGGTTCGATCCCATCCTCGGGGCTGTGCTGGCAGCCGTGGCTTCTGCGCTGGTGGTGGGACTGGTGAGCATTCATGCCAAAGAAAGAGAAGATACCATTATCGGGGCTCTCTGGGCTGTGGGCATGGCCTGCGGTATTTTGTTCATCGACCGGACTCCCGGGTATTTCAGCCTCAGTTCCTATTTATTCGGGGATATCCTGCTCATCTCACAAAAAGACCTGTGGTTTGTGATCGGCCTGGATCTGGTGATCGTGGGGGTGGTGGTGATTTTTTTCAATCAGTTTTTCGGGGTGTGTTTCGATACCGAGTTTACCCTGCTGCGGGGGATCAACACCACGTTTTTCTATCTGTTTCTTCTGGTACTCACCGCTTTGACCGTTGTCTTGCTGGTGCGGATCGTGGGCATTGTTCTGGTGATCGCTTTGTTGACCATTCCTCCTGCCATTGCGGGATTTTATGCCCGAAGGCTGTGGCAGATGATGCTGTACTCCGTGCTGCTGTGTGCCGTTTTCACCTGGACGGGCTTAGGCATCAGCTACAGCCTGAGTCTGTCGTCAGGCCCGACCATTATCGTGTTGAGCGGGATTGTCTATCTGGTGCTGCTGGCATTGAACAAACTGGTGTTTAAATGATGGGGACAGAGGTTGTCTCTATATTTTTTAGGCGCCGGTGCCTGAAATCCGCGCAATGAGCCACAAAACAGCGGGGCACTTCCGGGTTGGAACCGAAATGCACATGCAGATATGATCCCAGGGTCAAATCTTTCTGATATCCGGCCACCTGCACATCCTGGCCGGCCCGGGTCGTGACTTCAAACACATGGTCACAAACGTCGTTGTCGGTCTTAATGGACGAATAATGGAATTCATGGCCCCGGATTTGCACGCCTTTTGCACCGATCACTGAATTTTTTGTCAGGGTCACTTCCCGGTAACCCAGAGATTGAAGCGTCTCAGACATACAGATTTCCAAATCAAAACATCCTGCCATGATTTTCGGGTGAACAGAATCGGCAAGGGTCAGTTTTTGGCACAGAAACATGAACCCGCCGCATTCGGCATAAATGGGCATGCGGTTTCGGCTGCAGGATTTGATTTCAGACTGCAGATGGGTTTTGCCCGACAATGTGTCTGCAAACAGCTCGGGATATCCACCTCCCAGGTAGATCCCATCGATGTCTTCAGGCAGATGATCATCTGCCAGCAAGGAAAAATAAACCAGGCAGGCCCCGGCATGTTCCAGCATGGCCAGATTGTCCGGATAATAAAAGCAGAACGCCTTGTCCCTGGGCACGGCAATCCGGGGCGGATCGCAAAAAAAGGGCGTTCCTGTATTTTGATTGTCTGCACTTTTTGGTTTTGTCTGCCATGGGGTGTCATAATCCCGGGATTTGCCGGGGTCCGGCAGTTCCGGCAGATCCCGGATCAGCCGGGGCATGTGCATATGCTGATCCACCATGGCAACCAGAGTATCGATCGTGGTGCTTGAAATGATATGTTCATCTGCCGTGGTCAGGCCCAGGTGGCGTTCCGGCATGATCAGCGCCTCGTTTTGGGGCAGGTGCCCCAGGCAGGGCGTGGTGCAGCTCTGTGCCACGGCTTCTTTGAGATACGCATAATGCCGGTCGCTGCCGGTAAATGTGAACACCACCCCGGCCAGGGTCAATTCAGGATCAAAGGTTTCAAATCCCTTGACCACGGCGGCCGCGCTTCTGGCCTTGCCTTTGGCAGACACCACCAGCAGCACGGGCAGGCCCAGCCATTTGGCCATCTGGGCCGTGGACCCGGTTTCCGTTATGGCATCATACCCGTCAAACAGGCCCATGACCCCCTCTACCACTGCCAGATCCGCCCCCCTGGACCGGGCATGAAACAGCCCGCGGTTGTAAGTTTTTGACAGCATCCAGGAATCCAGATTATAACTGGTCCGGCCGGCAATACGGGCATGGTGGCCCGGATCGATGAAATCCGGCCCCACTTTGAACGGGGCCGCCTTCAACCCGTTGGCACGCAGCCAGGCCAGAATGGCCAGGGTCAGTGTGGTTTTTCCGGCACCACTGCCCGTGGCTGCAATGACAATCCCTTTCAATGATTCATCTCCCTTTTTGTTATTCGCACAATTAGGTCCGGGTATTCAAAAAAATACCCTACCATTTTTTTTTCCGGGTTTCACCCCAATTTGTTTGAATCTCCCCATAAAACCCTTGCCATGTTCCTTTGCCCGGGTATAAAAAGAAGTCAGGCGTGCCAAAATGAATCGGCACGGCATCAACCCCGGATTTTAACAGGAATTTTTTATTATGTATCATCATCTGTTCGGACCGGTTCCTTCAAGGCGGCTGGGTATTTCTTTAGGCGTCGACCTGGTGCCCCGGAAAGTCTGCTCACTGGACTGTGTGTACTGTGAAGTGGGCCGCACCAATCGCCTGACTCTGGATCGCAGGGAATACGTCCGTTTAGACCGCGTCAAACAAGAGCTTACCCATTATTTTTCCCATAACCCGGACCCGGATTACATCACGTTTTCCGGTTCCGGTGAACCAACGTTGAACACCTGCATCAAAGAGGTGCTCACATTTATCAAGCAAAAACGGCCCAAGATACCGGTTGCCGTGCTGACCAACGGCACGCTGCTGCACGATCCACAAGTCAGAGAGGCGCTGATGGCGGCCGATGTGGTGCTTCCCTCCCTGGACGCGGCAACGGAACCGGTTTTCAAAAAAATCAACCGCCCCCATGGGGATCTGACCCTGGATGCCCATCTGGCCGGATTGATGACATTCAGAAAAATGTTCAAAGGCCGGTTTCGTCTGGAAGTGTTTATTTTGCCGGGATACAATGACCACGAAGATGAATTGAAAGCCCTGAAAAAAGTCATTCATGAACTCCATCCTGAATGCATCCAGCTCAACACCCTGGATCGTCCGGGCACGGTGACAGACCTGAAAGGGGCGTCTTTTGAAGAATTACAGCGTATTGCCCAATACCTGGATCCCGGGGCCGCGGAAATCATTGCTGCGGCCCCGAAGCGCAAACAGGTGGCAGCCTATCGGCAGGACATGGAAGCCGCCATCATGGAAACCATTGCCCGCCGGCCCTGCACCCTGGATGATTTGTCCACCATCCTGGGCCTGCACGTGAGCGAAATCAACAAATACCTGGATGTGATGACCGCTGAAAATAAAATTATTTCCGTGCATCAGAACCGAGGTGTTTTTTACCAGATCCCTGAATAATCTTTTTTTCATTCAAAACAAATTGTCAAGGAGAACGCACCCATGTTAAAACGCATATTGATCCTCTGGCTGGCCCTGGTCATCCCGGCTGCCGCAGACCCGATCCCTGACGAATTTGTGGAGATCCGGGAAATCATCCCGGACGCGGTCATGGACATCCGGTATGTCACCGAACATAATTTTCTGGGCACCCCCGTGGATGGGTATCATGCAGCCAAATGTTATCTCACCGAAGAAGCGGCCGCTGCCCTGGCCGGGGTTCAGGCGGATCTCAATCCCTTTGGTTTCAGCATCAAGATTTATGACTGCTACCGGCCCCAGCGGGCCGTGGATCATTTTGTCCGGTGGGCCAAAGAGGTAGAAGACACCGCCACCCGGACCGAGTTTTACCCCACACTGGACAAACGCAACCTGTTCAGGGACGGATATGTGGCTGAAAAATCCAGCCATTCCAGGGGCAGTACCGTTGATTTGACTATTGTGCCGGTGCCGGTGCCGGATCAGCCGGAATTTATTTTAGGTCAGACCGGACAAAAGGAATGCTATCTGCCGGCAGACCAGCGGTTTGCCGACAACAGCATCGATATGGGCACCGGGTTTGACTGTTTTCATAAACGATCCCATCCGGAAAACCCGAACCTGGATCCGTCCCAGCGGATCAACCGGCTGCTGCTCAAAACGCTCATGGAAAAGCACGGTTTTCAATACTATGACAAGGAATGGTGGCATTTTACGTTGAAAAATGAACCGTTTCCAGACACCTATTTTGATTTTGTGGTAAAATAAAGGAATACTGACAATGACGCGGGTCTTTAAAAAACGATTGACACCTTATCCCTGTTTCTGCCTGATCTTTTTATGCGGGCTTGTCCTGTGCCTGAGTTCTCCCGTATTTGCCAAGAACCCGCAGATTGCGGTCAAGGAACTGGCTGCCACCCAGAAGAGCTGGGATGGCGCTTTACTGCCGGCCTATCCGGACGGTCAACCGGAAGTCCGCATTTTGAGCATCACCGTGCCGGCAGGAGAGAAGCTGGCGATTCACCAGCATCCGGTGATCAACGCCGGGGTGCTTTTGTCCGGCCATTTAAAGGTACACACCACGGACGGAAAAACACTGGATCTGAACGCAGGTGAGGCCATTGTGGAAGTGGTCAACACCTGGCACTGGGGAGAAAGCATCGGCCCTGATCCGGCCCATATCATCGTGTTTTACGCCGGTCAGGCAGACACGCCGGTCACAGTGACACAAACCCCGTAATTATTCAGGCAGGATTTTGTCAAAGGTCAGCTCATTTGAACGGATATGCTGTGCCAGGGCCTCCATGCCGATCAGAGATGCCGATGAATAAGGAATGGTCTGGATGGGAATGCCCGGGAACAACGTTTCCACTGTCTGTATAAACCCATTTGCCCCGGTCCTTTCATTGCAGATCAGGCCCCGGGGCTTGATGACCTGCCGGTCCAGGTGTTCGATGACCCGCCGGGTTTCCGCCACAGACAGGACATCCCGGTTAAAAACCACATAAAAGCTGGTTTGAGCCGGATCTTCAAACAGGGCCTTGAGGGCCTGATAATCGGATTTGATCTGAAGAAGCCGCTGGAGTATCTTGTCCCGCTCAAATTCTTTGCCGGCCAGAGTGATTCGTGAAATGATCTCTTTTTTCTCATTGATCTGGTTTCTCAGCTTTTCCAGCTGATCCGTCCAGGTCAAAGACAAAGACGGCAGATTGAAAAACCGCAGGGACAGGGCCGTGGGCGGCATATCGATCACCAGATAGTCATGGGTCTTGTATCGGGCCACAAGATCGGTAAACGCTGCAACCAGGGCATATTCCTCCATGCCCGGGGAAAATTTGAGAATATCGAAATAATGGTCCAGATTGAATGCGGTCAGATAAGCGAAACTGGCTTTCACCTGTTTCGCGGTCTTTGCCAGATAGCGTTTGATCTGCTTATCCCGGTCGATCTGCAGCACCTCGAGACACGGGCCCAAAGAACAGGCTTTGTCTGAAAATACCGTCTCAAAAATATCGGCCTGGTTATGGGCATCATCAAAAGAGGCCAGAACCACTTTTTTGCCTTTTTCTTTGAGCACCAGGGAGATCAGGGCCGATGCCGTGGATTTGCCCGTACCGCCCTTGCCCAGAAAAAAAAGGGTTCGCAAGCAAGCCATGGGATCACGAAATATCGAACACGGAAAACAACCGGGACAACGGTTGGTTTGACGTGTTCATCCTTTCCAGCAACAGCATCAGGTCCTTTTCCATCAGCGGCAGAAGATCCATACTCAGATGTGCCGGCGGAGACGGCAGGCCCACAAATGATCCCTGCACCAGCAGCGCAAAAATATATTCCATCTCTTCGCACTCCGCTTCAATGGTGTGGACCGCTTTGTTACGTGCCACCTCATCTGCGGCCTGCCACCAGCTGAGGGCCTGTTTTTTGATCCGGCCCCAAAAAGGCGGAAATGGTGTGTTGTCGTTTTTCATGTCACCCGGAATATTTTTTTGTCAAAATCGATCCGCTGCCGGGACGGATAGTAATAATACATGGCATACAATCCCATCAACACAATGGCGGCTGCATAAAACCGGGGAAAACTGAACCATACCGCTGCAACCGCCAGATACACCGTTGTCTGAGACACCTGCAAGAGCCGTCGCTGAAACTTGAGAAAATCAGCAGCATCGACATGGTGCCGTGCTCTTACGGAATGGGCAAACAGGGTCCTTAAAAAAATCGGTCCGGCAATGGCCGTCATAACAGCGGCCACAAACACGATAACATAGACCCGGGAAGAAAGAACAAACCAGCCCGGTGAAACCAGATTCAGTGCAAATGCCAGGCCCAGGACCAGAAACAGTCCCAGGCCCGGCAACATCAGTATCATATAGTGTTTCTGAAGCGTTTTATGCATCGCGCCCCAGTCGGAACTTATCTGTGTTCTGATGCAATCTCACCCCCGGGGGTGACGGTAAAAAACCGCAATACCCCTTCCACCGTGATCCAGACCGCCAGAATCAGAATAATGGCGTTAACCACCTGAAGCAGGGTGTTGTGGGCCGTGCCGAAACTGCCCTGGTTCAGGATCAACGCCCAGATGGTCATCACCATCATAAACACGGCCGGGATACCGGAAATCATCCATTTCACCCCGCCTTTGTCTTTGAGGTACAACGTGATGATAATCAGCGCCAGACCGGCCAGGGTCTGATTCACGGCACCGAACAGGGGCCACAGCTTCAGGGCGCCGTTTCCGCTGGGACCGGTGGCAAATGCCAGCAGCAGGGCCGTTCCCACGGCCAGAAACGTGGTGACATATTTGCCGGTCAATGCCGTGAGCTTCACACTGTCAAACAGCTCGGACAGAATATAGCGCTGAATCCGGGTGGCCGTATCCAGGGTGGTACCGGCAAAGGACGCCACAAACACACCCATAATCACCACGGCGATGCTGGCCGGGATGCCGAATGCCGCAAGCATGTTGGCGGACCCGTCCACAAATGCGGCTACTTTGGAACCCAAGCCGGCGGCTGCGGCCCAGGAGGAATAATGGGTGGTCCAGGCAGCTACTCCCATCAGGGTTTCACCGGATTTGGTCACATATCCCATACCGATACCGGCAGCCACGGCAATGATCACCAAAGTGGCCAGGGCCCCTTCCATGAGCATGGACCCGTATCCCACAAACAAAGAATCGGTTTCATACCGCACCTGTTTGGCAGACGTGCCCGAAGACACCAGGGAATGAAACCCGGAAATCGCGCCACAGGCAATGGTGATGAACAAAAACGGCCACATGGGCGGGGCTTGGGCCGGATTCATCTGAACGGCCGGTGCCACAATGGACAGGTTGGCAAAAAAAGCGGAAAAAACCACGCCGATCATCAGCAGCACCATCACGATCATGAGCTGATGGGAATTGATGAAATCCCGGGGCTGCAGCAACGTGGTGACCGGCAGGGTGGAGGCGATAAACGCATAGATCAGCAAAACAATTGTCCACACCCCTGTGGGCGGAATCCCTGCAATGGTGGGCATTTTGATGGGCAGCACCGCACCGATGAACACGGTGACATACATGAGCACCACGGCAATGATGGACCAGGTGATGATGCTTTTGCCCTGTTTGTAGATGGCATACCCTAAGTAAAGGGCAATGGCCACCTCACACCAGACCGGAAAAACCGATGTGGGATACATGGCAAAGACCACGGCGATCACCAGACCGAACACGGCGATCACGATCCATAATTCCAGAAAAACGATGAGAAAAAAGAAAAACCGGGTGCGGTTGTTGACATATTTTGAGGTATAGTCGGCAATGGACTTTCCCTGGTTCCTCATGGAAATAATCAACGCGCCGAAATCATGCACAGCACCCATGAAAATGCTGCCGAAAAACACCCAGATCATGGCCGGCACCCATCCCCAGATAATGGCAATGGCCGGTCCCACGATGGGACCCGTACCGGCAATGGAAGTGAAGTGATGGCCGAAGATCACCTCTTTTTTGGTGGGCACATAGTCCACACCATCTTCCATGACAACCGATGGCACTTCAGCGCCCTGGGCCAGTTTGAAAATTTTCTTTCCAATGAACCGGCCATACACCTGATACATAAAAATATAACCGATAAAGGAAACCACCATGATTAATAACGCATCCATTGTTTCTCTCCTCCTTATGGCTGTGAGATGTAGCCGTTAATATAAATCACGGCAAAAACGGTCGGCGTCGGCCGCTTTTGTCTGGCAAAAACCCTATATCACGTATGCTTCCAAAATGTAGTTCTCCTTAATTTCCTATACGAGTCTGCAAAATAAATGCCATTGTTTATCCTGATAAAACGATCCCGTTTTGTCTTCATATGCCTGTAAAACAGAAAAGTAAACCCAAAAAACATGAAAAATCACTATAATTTGGTTGCAAAAACGCGACTTATGCACCGAATCGTTGACGTGATCCGCCAAATGAATTATAGGGTTTCAGGATGCATTTGACTTAAACCACTATATTTGAGCTGAAAGAAACACCATGATAATTCAAGGCGTTGCCGGTCTGATCGTTTTTATCGGGCTGGCCTGGATGATCAGTGAAAACCGGGGCCGGGTAAACATCAAAACCATTGCCGTCGGCTTAGGATTTCAATTTCTGCTGGCCCTGATTTTTCTCAAGATCCCGCTGCTGAGCCAGGGATTTGTCCTGCTCAATCAGATGGTTCTGGCCCTGGAACAGGCCACCCGGGCCGGCACTTCCATGGTATTCGGCTACCTGGGGGGGGGCACTTTGCCCTTTGAAGAGAAATTTGCTGGTGCATCCTTTATCCTGGCATTTCAGGCCCTGCCGTTAGTGCTGCTCATGAGTGCCTTGTCTTCATTGCTTTTTTACTGGAAAATTTTGCCCTGGGTGGTTCAGAAATTTTCCCGGGTGCTTGAAAAACTCTTCAAACTGGGCGGGGCTGAAGGCTTAGGTGTGTCTGCCAATATTTTCGTGGGCATGGTGGAGTCCCCTCTGTTTATTCGGCCTTATGTCCGTTCCCTGACCCGCAGTGAACTGTTCACCCTGATGACTTCGGGCATGGCCACCATCGCCGGCACCATGATGGTGCTGTATGCCAACATCCTGGGAGACATCATCCCCAATGTGTTAGGCCATATCCTGGCCGCCTCCATCATCAGTGCGCCGGCCGCCATCACCGTGGCCAAAATCATGATCCCGGAAACCCGCCCGGTCACTTCCGGAGAGCTCACCGAACCGGACCCGGCCACCAGTTCCATGGATGCCGTCACCCGGGGCACCCTTCAGGGCGTGGAACTGCTCATCAACATCATTGCCATGCTCGTGGTGCTGGTGGCACTGGTGCATCTGGCAGATATCCTGCTCAAAATTCTGCCGGTTGTAAACGGCACGCCCCTGACACTGCAGCGGATTTTCGGATGGATCATGTCACCGGTGGTATGGCTCATGGGCGTTCCCTGGGCGGAAGCCGGCATCGCCGGGGGGCTGATGGGCACCAAAACCATTATCAACGAATTCGTGGCCTACCTGAACCTGGCCGGGCTGCCGGCAGACAGTCTGGGGCCGGACAGCCGGCTGATCATGCTTTATGCCATGTGCGGATTTGCCAACCCCGGCAGCCTGGGCATCATGATCGGCGGATTGGGCACAATGGCGCCGGAACGCCGGGGAGAGATCGTGTCCTTGGGTCTCAAGTCCATTATCGCCGGCACCATCGCCACCTGCATGACCGGCGCCATTGTGGGATTACTTGGCTGACAGACGGTCCTGAATGGCTGAATACACCGACCGGGTGACCGGGGTGGAAACGCCCAGTTCAGCCCCCTGCCTGAGAATCGTACCCCCGTATAGATCACCTTCATTCACCCGTCCTTTGGATGCCACATCCCGTTGATAGGATGTTTTTGTATCATAGGGAAATTGAGCCGCCATGGCCAGCTGCTTTGTGATGATATGTTCCGGCAGTTCAACCCCTTTGGCTGTGGCTATGGCCTGGATTTCTTTCATGATTTCACGGGCGGTCTGTGTTGCCTTTGGATCCGCGGCCACTTCACCGATGGTTTTGTTGAAAAACACCGTGGCCAGTGCAAAGGCTGCGATAAACAGGTATTTGCTCCAGATATCCGGATAAGGATCGGTACGCCATTGATAATTGATCTGCATGGCATCGAAAAAATCGGTAACAGGTTGCGGATCAAACGATTCATATTTCGGATCCGCCCCAAATAAAATCTTGCCGTCTCCGCCACTCTGAAAAATCACGCCGGGCCCCTGGATATGGGTGCCGACATAGACACAGGCGGGCAGGATCACACCCGTGGCCACATTTTTTCTGATCCTTTCATAAATATCAGCCCCGTTCAGCAACGGCAGTATAATGGTGTTTTCATGAATTTTTGGCACAATGGCTTTGACGGCTCCATCCAGGTCATAACTTTTAACACAGACAAAAATCAGGTCCGGATCAGGCAGATCATCCATATGGTCCGTGGCTGCCGCCGGCACCCCGGTAATGGTTTTTTCCTCAGAAATCAGCGTGATGCCTTTTTGCCTGATGGCCTGGAGGTGATCTCCCCTGGCCACAAAAAAACAGTCATACGCCAATGTTTGGTCATGATTGCATGTGTGGGCGATTTTAGCGCCAAAATAACCGCCGATACCCCCCGTACCATAGATACAGATATTGTGGATTTTATTTGTTTTATTCATGGCCGGTTTCCCTGTTCAGCAACTCTGTGATTCCCCATTTTTTTTCCACCTGTAAAAAGTTTATATTTGACTGTTTTGCCGGAACAAAGGACATGGCCCTTTCCGCCAGAGCAGTGATGGACAACGCCGGATTCACCCCCAGGTTGGCCGGTATCATGGACCCGTCCGCCACCCGCATGTTTTTATACCCCATAACCTGATTTCTGTCATCGATTACCCCTTTTTCCGGATCTGTGTGCGCACTGCATCCCCCCATGATATGGGCCGTGATGGGCGCGTTCAGATACACTTCTGAAAAAATGCTGACCGGAATGCCGTCCACCCGCCGGGCCAGGCGCCGGACAAAGTCATGGGCAATGGGGATGTAGACCGGATTTTTTCTGTCACTGGCCTGTCTCGATGCCAGGGTTTTGACAAACGGCCAGATCTTTCGGTGTTTCCGGGACACATTCAAATAGTTGTCATGGGTCTGCATCACCAGAACGATCAGGTTTCTGCGGGCAAATCCAAACGGATTCAACAGCCGGAAAAACGATATCGGATGTCTCAGCACATTGGCGATATACCGGACTATCCGGGGGACCCGGCCCCCGCCGTCGGTCATCAAGACGGCCAAAAGTCCTAAAAAATCATTGCCCTGGGCATACCGCACCGGCTCCATATGGGTATGGTCGTCCGGATGCACACTCGATGTAATGGCCACGCCTTTGGAAAAATCTGCGGTCCTGGCATTGGCCCTGACCGACAAAATGGCTTCACTGTTGGTTCTGACCCGATGCCCCAGCTGATCCGACAGGTTGGGCAATCGCCCTTTCTCCTTCATGGTCAGCAGCAAAGACAGGGTTCCCAGGACCCCGGCGGACAGCACAATCCCTTTTGTGTAATAAACGGTTTCAAGTCTCAGGATTCCCGTGGTCTTCACCGCCGTGACCCGGTATCCCTCAGACCCGTCGTCCGACAACGGAAAAATATCTGTCACCCCGTGTTCAGCAATGATCTGAGCCCCGAATTTTTCCGCAAAAAACAGATAATTTTTGTCCAGCGTGTTTTTGGCATCTTTCCTACATCCGGTCATGCATGCCCCGCACAGTTCACACCCCACCCGGTCCGGCCCCTGTCCCAGAAAATAAGGGTCTTTGGCTTTTTTGCCCTGTTCTCCGAAATACACCCCCACCCGGGTTTTGTGAAAGGTGTGCTCCCTTCCATATTCCGCCGCAGTCTGGCGCATCAGATGGTCTGCCTCGCCGATATACCGGTTTTCCGTGGCCCCCAGCATTTTTTGGGCCAGCTCATAATAGGGCATGAGTTCGGATTTTCCCCCCATGCGCTTGACAACTTCATGATCAAAAAAAGGATCCGGGGGCACATACAGGGTATTGGCATAGTTCAGACTGCCGCCGCCCACACCGGCGCCGCTCAAGATAAAAATATCATTGAGCAGGTTCATCCGCTGAATGCCATATAAAAACAGTTTGGGCATCCACAGGTATTTGCGCAGGTGCCAGTTGGTTTTGGCAAAATCGTTGCCTGACCATCTTTTTCCCGCTTCGATAACGCCCACCTTGTAGCCTTTCTGGGACAAACGCATGGCAGACACGCTGCCGCCGAAACCGGATCCGATGACAAGATAGTCAAAATCAAAAATCGGCTCGGTCATCATAAAACTCCTGTTGCGGTTTTATTCATTAAGGTACCATGGCCCAGGAAAAAAGATTTTCTCTGGCCAGGATGCCGGACACTTTCGCTGCCCGGACCAGGTCGAAATTCAATATATCCAGAAGTGCATAATCCAGACCGGCCGACGTCAGCATGGCCACATAGCTTAGCTCGACAGCCAGCCGTGCCGCCCGGTCCGGGGCGTTGGTTCCCAGATTGGAGATACCGCCGATGGTCTTGACCGGAAACCCCAAAAGATCGGGCAGGGTGCGGATCACCTTCATCACCTCTCTGGCCTGAACAATCCCGTCCGCCCAGGCCAGGGGCGGGATCACCGGATCGATGATCACCCGCTCCTTGGCCACACCGGCAGATTCCACTGCTTCCATCAGATCCTGGGCCACCTCGAACCGCTGGGGTGCATCTATCGGCACCCGGGAGTCCGGATACAGCAGAAACCCCACGATATCCGCATCATATTCCCGGACCAGGGGCAGAATCTGTTCCAGTTTCCGGGGTTCCAGGGAAAACCCGTTGAGAATGATCCGGTTTTTCGCCGCCTTGACCCCGGCGGCCATGGCATCGGGATTGGCCGTGTCGATGAGAAGCGGCAGGTCGGTGACCGCCTGGACCGCCTCCATGAAAAACCGCATGCCCGGCCCTGCCTGTTTTCCCAAATGCCCGGTATTCACGTCAATGGCCCAGGCCCCCCGGGCTTCACAGGCTTTCACCAAATCCTGCACCGGTTTTGGGTCCAACTGCTGCAAGGCCCGACGGATGTCCGGCCTTGTGATGCGCAGGTTATCAGCGATCAGCTTCATCATCGGCTCCCATGCCGGTATAAGGGCCGCGCACCGGCCACAGAAAAAATTCAGTCAGCGGCTTGTACCCGACCCCCACAGGCCCGTCCTTTGTGTACAAAACCCAGGCATACCCGGTATCATATTGGCTGGTGGTGGCGGACCAGTAAAACGCCTGAACATGGGTAAACGGATGATTTTCAGGCAGGGCCGGGGAATGATGGTCCATGTCTGTGAGGCTTTCCAGGTCCCGGATTTCCGGAACCCGCCAGTCATCATATCCTTGTACCCGGTCCCGGTTCATCTGTGCGACCCGGTCAAATGCCGTGTTCCAGTCCATGGGGCCGTCAAAGGCATTGGCATGTCTCAGCCAGACCCGTCGCAGTCCATCCGGCTGCCGGACCCATCATAACAAACGGTCTGTCCGGTCTGCCACACCCGGGAACCACCGGGATGGATCTTTCGCACCGGCCAGACCATGTAGGAACGATGCTTCATTCCCTTGAACACCCGGGCCCCGCCCAGGTGGACATACCAGGCCTGGTCCGGCAGCCGGGCACAGGTGGTGGACGTCCAGTAATAGCCGTGAAAAATGCCGGTAAACAGATGCCCGGCATCGACGCTGGGGTTGATCACCTCATGACTCATCAGGCTGAACAGTTCCCGGCGGTTGGGCAGTTTCCAGTCATGATACCCGAACAGGCCGGTTTCATTGATTGTTTTTATCTCTGCCAGGGCCTCCTCCCAGGTCAAGGGAAATTCCACCAACCCGGCATCTTTCGGCCACATCAGGCCGGTATGTTCATCAACCACCACCTCATTTTTCACATGAAACCGGTCATGAAACATCTTAGTTTTTCCCCACATACATGCCTTCGTAATCCAGTGTGGTCAACGGTGTCCCTTTAGAATGAACCCCGGCATCCACGACTTTTGAAATAAACAGGGTGTGGTTGCCGGGCTGATGCTGTTCGATCACTTCCAGTTCAAACCAGGCCAGGCAGTTTTTCAAAATAGGTACCCCGGTGGTTCTGGTTTTCCAGTTTATTCCGGCAAACTTTTCCTTCGGGTCCGGCCCTTTGAACCGTTTGAGCAGGTCTTTTTGGGACTGATTGATGATGTGCAGCCCGAACGCCCGGGTGGTGACGATCATGTCGTGGGAATACCGGTTGGGATGCACCGCCGCCATGATCAGGGGCGGATCATATGACACCTGGGTCACCCAGGAGGCGATCATGCCGTTGATCCCATCATCTGTTTTCGTGGTCAACACATAAATTCCATAGGTCATCTGCCCAAAGGCCGACTGCCACTGTTCTTTCATATCATACCTCCTTATTTTTGCGTTGACGACATCCCTTTTCCGGCAAGTCTGAACACGGCTGAAAACTGCATCACCGGTCTGTTCTCATCGTCAAATACCGTGGTTTTTCCCTCCACCTGACGATCTTTGATCATGACTGCTTGTGCTTTTGCAGTGAGAATGCCTTTTTTCACAGGTCTCAGAAATTCCGCACTCAATGAGGTGGTCCCGAATCTGTTTCCCGGTGGAATAAAACTTTTAATGGCGATGGCCACGGCTGTGTCCGCCAAAGTCACAATGGCGCCGCCATGGGCCAGGCCCTGCCCCTGGGCCAGTTTATATACAAACGGCATGGTCAGACAGGATCGCCCGTTTTCAGCCGTCACAATCTTTATCCCCACCAGTTTTTCAAACGGTGCGCAGCTGATCCAGCTGTCCAGTTCGACCTCATGGGGTCCGGTATATAATTGATCGGTTTCCATGGTTTTTATCCTCCAAATTCGATCTTTTTCTGGCCTGAGGTCTCCACATCAGATATCCAAATATAATGAATCTTTTTCCTTAGAGGCAAGGCTCATTCACATAACAGTCACATAAAAAAAAATCAAGAAAAACCCTATTATCTGTAAACAAAGCTTCTGCCAAGTCCTGTTGTTCAAAAATATGTCAGCCAATAACCTACAAGTATCATAAGAATTATGCCCAGCAAGGAACATATTTGACTTATTTTTGGATAAACTTTCAAGGTCATAGCGCCTGACCATTTTTTTCTTAATGACATCGGAAATGATCCTTGACACCTTTGAGTAATTTTTACTGGCTATTGAAAACCGTTCCCTCAAAGATGCTTTGGCTATAAAACTATTTGAGACATATCTCAGACAGGCTTGTTGATAACAGGCACGGATACGATCCATCTTATCGATCCTGGCAAATGCATTATGTGTACTATTACATAAAATCTTTACCAATGGCTTTACGTTTTAAACTGAGTACTTTGGGGCGTGCCCCGGTCTTGAATTTGAATCCCAGGCCCAGGCGGTAGATCTCAGGAATATAAAATCGGAACTCTTCTGTGGTATCGCTTATATCCTCATAAACCACCCCCAGTTTTTTCAATTCTAAAAGGGATGAACTGCTGTCATCTGGCAGCAGTGATTTTGAAAATGGCATTACCAGTTCATCTGCTGCCTGCAAAGAATCCACCCATTTTTTGAAAATTTTTGATTCCTGCTTGAGCTCCTTGACCCTTTCTAAACTGCAACCCTCCATGGCTCGGCGTATAGCAGTCGGTGGAATCAGCCGGTCTTTCCATTGACTTGTAGTGTGTGTATCTGATGCATTTGCCGCTTCTTCCAGGAACCGGACCACATCTCTGGCCTGAAGATAACCCTTGAAATCTGATAGCGCTCCATATACCCAATTAATGGTATTCGCTTCTCTTGAATTATCATTCCCCAGCTTCAATCCCCACAGGGGCCTTAATTTTTGACTCAACGGTTCTTTGTTCATGGAAGAAGGATCTGCCTTTATATCTTTTTCCAAAGCCCCAGATGTGGTGGCCAACCAGTAAACTAGGCGAAGAAATGCGGTTTTGTCCCACAGCAGTTTGTAGTTTTCATATTTTTTTTCAAACTGCCCGCTGTTCTGCTTTTTGGCACTGCCCAGATAATCTTTGCGTAAAAAAATCACCAACCCTATATGACGGTCTCTTATTTCACTAAGCCGGCCCGGTATATCCAGCAAGGCGGAAATAGCATTCTGCTGGTTTATATCAGAGTGTATGTCTGGAAAAAGGTTCTCCAGACCATCCATCAATAAAATAATGGGCTTATTTACTAAAGTATCGAGCTGCCTGTAGTTCTTTATATCAAGGTTATTCTCAGATATCGCCTGAATGATCATATTTTCCCAGAAATCTTTCCAGTCTGATTCAGAATGGTTTTCATCCCTGAACTTCTCTATTTGTATTTTAAACGCATCATGATCAAAACGGTCAAAAAGGGGCTGATGTAATTTTAATTGCTGTATGACTTCTGATTCACCAAAAATTTCACTTGACCTTAATATGGGAAAAAAATCCGCATCTATTTTGACTTTTCCAGGTTCAATTTTATCACAAAATGATTGATATGTTTTAAAACCTGTCATGCGCATAAAATGGAACGTTTTTCCTGATCCTTTGGCACCCAAGGATACGACCAGGGGGAGAGAATTGAAGTTTTGCCTGGGAAATTCTTTGAAAAAACCAGTTTTCAGAAAACTATCTTTTGTTGTGGTCTCGGCAAAAACATACTCTGAACAAAACGTTTTCAGTTTTTTTAAACGATTTACACCGTCTTCATCCTCATCAGGGATAATTGATTCTATATCATCACGGAGTTCCTCCAATCCACTGAAATAATTATTAAATATGTCAATTATCGAACCAGCGTTCTCCCAGACATCTTCCCAAGACCTTATGCCGAGCAACTCACTTTTAAAATGAGCCACCCTTATGGGAATAGGGTCTGAAAGTAATTCTTCATCTGAGTCCATTTCCTGGACATTTTCATTTTCGGGGCCGAATATGGCTTGGTCAAAACGGGTTTGAGCGTCAAGCAGACGTTTCTCATCATGTTCCGGAACCATGGAAAAAATGACTTCCGGTAGAAAATTTTTATTCACCTTGTTTTCTATTTTATTTATTTTTGTCATTTCCCTTAAAATAAGTTCTGTTCCATAAAGAGACTGCTCAGACAAGGTGGTGACAAGGAAACGGTCAATATATGGGTCCAACAGAAAAGGAGCGCTCAGTTCACTGATACCGGCCCTCAAATCTATGAACACATAGTCTGCGTTTATCCGGGTGGCGAGCCGATCAACACAGTCCCGCAACTTCCATGGGTTGTCATCCTGTGATACATGTTCGGGTCTAACATTGATCTGAAACAGATCTAAAGGATCATTGAATGCTGGCAGCACATATATTTTTATTGAGTCAACCACCTGTTCATACCGCCGAATCTCTTGGGCAAAATAGTCGATCACCGCATCCAGGTTATAATCACTATCTGAATTAGCATATTGTATGGCATTTAGAAATTGAGTAAACCCAATATCTGCGGCACCGCCTATTCGATTTTTTTCCCAGAAAGTAACGCCCGGGGCTTCTATATCCCCGTCAATAACCAGAATCCGTTTTTCTTTCCCCTGTTCTTTGACTATTTCGCTCAACGATTTTATCATAGCCGCCAAGAGCAGTGTTCTGCCAACCCCACCCTTGAAAGAATGAAACGCAATTATTTTATGCTCGGGTTCAGACATATTATTTAACGTTTCATTAGAAAGGAATGTTCTTGAAAAATAGAGATTGTCGAACCGAGGCCTTTCCAAAAAATTCATCCTGTCATTCGACCCTGTTTCACAGGTAATTATGATTGGAAAACGGGCAATATCCAGATAAATTTGATTTTTAACGGGATCATAAACATCTGGATTGGGGAACCAGGTTTTGAACGCTTCCTTTAAGAGATTTTTATCTTCATCTTTCTGTTCAACCACGATCTCATCCGGATAAAAATGAAGATTAATAATTCCATCTGGTAGATGCCTGAAATTATCCGTCTCTTTTCTAATATTATCTTTCACATCCAGCCAGCTGAGAAATTTCATCGTGTTAATTCCTCCTGTAACCAAGAATCGATTTTTGTCAATTTTATCTCTAAACCGTTTTTTTCCACTGGGTTGGAAAAGGTTCCTCCATATCTCAGGGCTTGGTGCAATTCCTTATGGGGAACGGCTTCAGGATTTTTTGAACGAATTAAAAACTTAATATTTTCAGGAAAATGCTGGAAAAAAGGATAATTTAGGCTACTCAGTAACTTTCTCAGATCGTGCGACAGTTTATTATTCCCCTCATTCATTGAGAGTTTATAAGTATCCGTCAGATGTTTTCGTTTCAATAATAGTGCCTTAACACCGCACTCGATGGCGTACACAAATAATAACAATCTGGCATTGGAGCCAGCACTGTTCTTTAGACACTCCTGTTTCAGATGCCGGTAGGAATTATCTAATTTTTTCTGACTGACATGAATCATTGCTTATTTTCCTTGGGCCATTGATATTCATGAGATCGGAACGGCACACTGTACTCTTTTCCACCCTGATACTATCCCAAGTGCTTTCTTGAGTCAAAATAACAATCGCAAGTTTATAAAATTTTCAGCATTTTTGTAAAAACCTATATATTTATCAATCCAGATCCATCACATGATCCAGGCCCCGGCGAAGACCCGTGAAGGTGTCCACCTTGCGGATGGCCAGTAAAGCCCCTTCCACATAGGGCTGGGCACTGGTGCCGGCATCGTGCCGGATGGTCAGGGTCTGGTCGGGCATGCCGAAAATGATTTCCGAAGACAGGGTGAATCCGGGCAGCCGGATGGAATGCACCTGGGAGCCGGTCATGTCCGCACCCCTGGCTTCGACGGGACCCTGGGTGTCTGCCAAAGGAACGGTCAGTTGGGATCGTCTCACCTGGGACAGCCGGAAGGCCAGTTCCCTGGCCGTGCCGCTGGGGGAATCTTTTTTCGCGTCACCGGCATAATCAATGATTTCCCATTGAGGAATATACCGGGCCGCAATTTCTGAAAATTTTTGCAAAAGCACCACGGTCAGGGCAAAATTTCCCGCTGCCAGCACACCTACTTTTTTTTCCAGCGCTTTTTCATGGATCTGCGCATAATCCGCATCGGTCAGGCCCGAGGTTCCCACCACCACATGTACGCCGGCATCCAGAGCCGTCATGATATGTGTCATGGCCACGTCAGGTTTGGTAAATTCCACCAGCACCCGGGCATCGGCCAGAGATGCTTTTGTCACAGAATCGGTAATTATCACATCTGTTTTCTCAAGACCCAGAACCTCGGCCAGTTTCTCCCCTTTGCGGGTTCTGGACACCGCACCCGCCACCTGCATGTCGGTCTGTGCGTGAACGGCTTTTGTCAACGCGGAACCGGCCCAGCCCGTGGCTCCGGCAATACACACTTTTTTTGTCATGGACGGTCTCCTTTCATCATTTCTTTGCCTTGATTATTATGGTATTTTGGGTTTGATGTCCAATGATAAAATCATGAATTTTTCTCTTTATTTTTAAAATATGAATCTGGTATAGTCCAAATTTTATTTTTCATTTATTTATTGTTTTTACAAGGAGTCATGGCCGTGGAAGAAAATATCATTCGTTTTGCCAGCCGCATGGATCAGCTGCCGCCCTATCTGTTCGGCATGATCAATAAGATGAAAATGGAAAAACGGCGCAACGGAGATGATGTCATCGATCTTGGTATGGGCAATCCCATGGATCCCACCCCGGATGCAGTGATCGAAAAACTGGTGGAGGTGGCCAAGGACCCCAAATCCCACCGGTATCCGGAAAGTTCGGGCATGCCGCATCTGAAAAAAGAGATCGCCAAATACTATCAGCGCCATTATGACATCAATCTGGATGCGGAAAAGGAAACCTATTTCACCATCGGCTCCAAAGAGGGGATTTCCCATCTGTGCCTGGCCATCATGGGACCCGGGGATTCCGTGCTGGTGCCGGCACCGGCCTTTCCCATCCACATTTATGCCGCCGTCATTGCCGGGGCCAATGTCATGCGAATTCCCATTGCCCCGGAACAGGGATTTTTAGACCGGATCATCAAGATCTGCGAGTCCTGCTATCCGGCCCCGAAGGTGCTGATGCTCAATTATCCCCACAACCCCACGGGCGTGGTCACAGACATTGCGTTTTTTGAAGAGATCGTGGCTCTGGCCAAACGGTTCAGATTCATGGTAATCAATGACTTTGCCTATTCCATGATCACGTTTGACGGATACAAAGCCCCCAGTTTTCTGGAAGCCCCGGGCGCCAAGGATGTGGGCGTGGAATTCGGCTCGTTTTCCAAATCTTACAACATGGCGGGCTGGCGCATCGGCTACTGCGTAGGTAATGAGCAGATTGTCAAAGCGTTGGGCCAGATCAAGGGATATTTTGACTATGGTATTTTTTCCGCCATCCAGGTGGCGGGCATCATTGCGTTAAGAGATTGTGACGACACCATTCCCGTGCTGGCCAAAACTTACGAGACCCGAAGAGATGTGTTATGTTCCGGCCTGTCCCGCATGGGATGGGATATTACCCCTCCCAAGGCGGGCATGTTTGTGTGGGCCAAAATCCCGGCACCCTTTGACAAGATGGGGGCCATGCAGTTTGCCGTTGAAATGATGAACCGGGCCAATGTGGCTGTGGCACCGGGCACCGGATTCAGTAAGGAAGGCGAAGGCTATCTGCGCCTGGCCCTGGTGGAAAACGAGGAACGGCTGCGCCAGGCCATGCGGCAGATGAAAAAAGCCATGGATGCCATGGAAATTCAATAATCCAGGGACGTCACCTCAAGGGCATGCTTTTGAATGAAATTGCGGCGGGGTTCCACCTCTTCTCCCATGAGCAGGGTGAAAATCTCGTCCGCTTTTTCCGCATCGTCGATATTCACCTGGAGCATCATGCGTTTTTCCGGATTCATGGTGGTTTCCCAGAGCTGTTCCGCGTTCATCTCCCCCAGACCTTTGTACCGCTGGATGGCGATCCCTTTTTTGGCTTCCGCCATTAAAAAAGCGTACAATTCATCAATAGTGGCAAATTCGTTTCGTATTTTGGCATCTTCCTGTTTGGACATCACAGCAAACGGCGGCTGGTTGAACTCGGCGATTCTTTCATAGCTTTTGAGCATCTGCTTGTAGTCGGAGGTGGCCAGTATCTCCCGGCCCACCCTCAGCAGGAACTGCTTGCCTTCCTTGTCATAGATATCCATCTCATAGATTTTGCGCTCCGGGTCATATTCAATGTCTTGGGGCTGATACCCGGAATTTTTCAAATCCTGGGACAATGCCTCGAAATTGCTTCTCTTTTCCAGGAAAAATTTGTCTCTGACCCCGTGATGAATCACATTGAGCAGCATTTTGGTGTCAAAATCCCGCTTCCGAAGCAATGACACTGCATTGAAATACCAGGTCATATTCTGCATGAACTGCTGGAATTTTTCTTCAGGAATCGGATCTGTCTGATTGTCGATATACAGATCTTTTTGCGAGGCAATGCGCTGAATCAGATACAAGGAGTATTCTTCCTCGTTTTTCAGATACAGCCCGCTTTTTCGGGAACCCACCCGGAACAACGGCGGCTGGGCAATGTACAGATATCCTTTTGCGATCATTTCCGGCATCTGGCGGTAAAAAAAGGTGAGCAACAGGGTCCGGATATGAGAACCGTCCACATCCGCGTCCGTCATGATCACCACCTTGTGATACCGGATTTTTTCCACATCATACTCTTCCTTGCCGGCCCCTGTGCCCAGCACGGTGATGATGTTTTTGATCTCGTCACTTCTCAGAATCTTGTCAAACCGGGCTTTTTCCACATTCAGAATCTTGCCTTTCAAAGGCAGAATGGCCTGGAACCTTCGGTCTCTTCCCTGTTTGGCCGACCCGCCGGCAGAATCGCCCTCCACCAGGAACAGTTCTCTTTCCGCAGGATCGGCAAACTGACATTCCGCCAGCTTGCCCGGCAGGGTGGAATCCATCAGGGTGCCTTTTTTTCTGGCCAGTTCCCGGGCTCGTTTGGCTGCATCCCTGGCCCTGGCCGCATCCACGGCCTTGGAGATGATCTGTCTGGCCACAGTGGGGTTTTCTTCCAGAAACCAGGCCAGTTTTTCGTTGAGCAAAGATTCCACAATACCCTTGACTTCATTGTTGCCCAGTTTGGTCTTGGTCTGGCCTTCGAACTGGGGCTCCATGATCTTCACGGAAATGATCACGGCCAGGCCTTCTCTCATGTCATCGCCGGACAGCTTGATATTCTGCATGTTTTTAGGCAGATTTTTAGCCCCGGTGATATAGGCGTTCACCGTGCGGGTCATGGCTGCCTTGAACCCGGACACATGGAATCCGCCCTCGATGGTGCGGATGTTGTTGGCATAGGAATACAGTTTTTCCTTGAATGTGTCATTGTACTGGATGGCCACTTCCACCTGCACATCTTTTTTTTCCCCCTCGATATGAATGGGATCATGCAAAGGCGTACAGGAGCGGTTCAGATATTCCACAAACGACACAATTCCGCCTTCATAGAAAAAATCATCTTTCTGGGCGGACCGCTCGTCTTCGATAATGATCCGGACCCCCTTGTTCAGAAAGGCCAGCTCCCGCATGCGCCGGGACAAAATTTCATAATCAAATTCATTTTCATTCATGACCGTGAAATCAGGGGTGAACCGGATTTTTGTTCCTTTTTTCACGGTATCCCCCTTGACGGCCAACTCCGTGATCTTGTGACCCCGGGAATACACCTGGTGATAGATCTTTCCCTTTTTATAGACTTCCATTTCCAGGTGGCTGGACAGGGCGTTGACCACGGAAATTCCCACGCCGTGAAGTCCACCGGACACTTTGTAGGAATCCTTGTCAAACTTGCCGCCGGCATGCAGTTTGGTCATGACCACTTCACAGGCCGGCACATGCTCGGTATCATGTATCTCAATGGGAATCCCCCGGCCGTTGTCCTCCACACTCACGCTCATGTCCGGATGAATGGTGACATTGATGGTGTCGCAATGGCCGGCCATGGCCTCATCGATACTGTTGTCCACCACCTCGTACACCAGGTGATGGAGTCCTTCCATGTCCACATTGCCGATATACATGGACGGCCGTTTTCTGACTGCTTCCAGTCCTTCCAGAATCTTGATGCTGCCTGCGTTGTATTCTTTTGTCACGTTGTCTTCTTTCATGAGATATGCATTGCCATGATGGCACAGATAAGATTGTCATCATCCATGGCTTTGATGATGCACGGCGTTTTTGCTTCTTTTATGTAGACCACCACGGTGGCCTGGTCGAACAGGTTCAAAGCATCCATGAAATATCGAGGGTTGAAAGCACTTTTTATCTCGTCTCCTGAATACCCGATCATCATGCGTTCTTTGGATTCCCCGATCTCCGGGTTGGTGATGGTAACCGTGAGTTCGTTTTCTTTAAAATTCAGAATCACGCTCTTGTAATCATCGGAAGTGAGAATGGAAACCCGTTTCATGAGTGTGTAAAACATGTTGCGGTCCACTTCCATGCCGGTCATGGTATCGGTCTGGATGATGGGCGGGTAATTGGGATATTCTCCGCTGAGCAGTTTGATCATGATGGATTCATTGGCCCGCTGAAACACAAAATGATTGGCTTTGATTCCCACCCGGATGGATTCCGAGGTGTTGTCTATAAATTTGTGCAGTTCGCTCAGCCCTTTTTTGGGAATGATCACGGGCTCGTTCGGCAACACCAGATCCCCGGTGTATTTGGCATCAAAACAGTTGAGACGCCGGGAGTCGGTGGATACCATTCTTAAGTGCAAGACATCGTTTTTTTCAATTTTTTCAATCAACGCCCCTAGCACATAGGTGCGTTTTTCATCTCCTGCATAAGAGATCACGGCAGCGGATTCCAGCATTTTCCTTAAATCTTTTGCATTGATTTCAATGAAATCCACATTTTCAATGACCGGTGTTTCCGGAAAATTTTCATAATCCGATGAAACGATATGAAACAGGCTGTCTCCTTTGCCGATTTCCACCCATCTGTTTTCCACTTCATTGACCGGAATGGTATTGTCCGGATATTCTCTGACGATTTCAAAGAATTTTTTGGCGCTGATGGAAATAATGCCTTCTTTTTCAACAACCGCGTCATAAGTACCGATAAACACGGTTTCCAGATCATTGGCAGTGAGAATGATCTGGTCTCCCATGGCTTTGATCAGTACATCCGAGGTGATGGATAAGTTGGTTTTTCTACCGGTGATGCCCTGGATTTTAGAAAGAATTTCCAAGACTTCTTTTTTATCAAATGAAAATCTCATTCCGGTTCCTTTTTATTCTTTCTTTTATATTTTAAGGATTATTCCTGAAATATTTATATCAAAACAGGTCTTTTATCAAATGATAAATCGGAAACATATTTATTTATGGATTATAGATTTAAAATAATAATAACAATAAGGGGTGTTCATATGTTCAAAACGGTTTAATTGCCTTGAATTAAAAATATAAATTTAAAAATTCGGGTTGAAAATAAGGTTGGTAATTCATTAAAACAGACCGGGTTTTCAACACATGATCCCAAAGGTGTTCAAAACCCGGTCTGTTTTGAACAGGTTTTCATCATTTTTTTAATCATTGTATATCCAGGTGCGCATCGGATCAAACCCCTTGTGTTTCCAGTCATCCGCCGTGCGTTGTTTTAAAAAGGTGAAAAACAGGGTGTCAATAACCTGCGTGATCCTGACAAGCAGCAGGGCTTTTTCAATGATCCGGCCTTCGATTTCGTCATCAGACCCGTCTCCGGCCGCAGCCGGGGTTTTCAACCCGGTGATGTTGAAACTGTCTCCTTTGAGGGTGAAATGGTATTCCTCTTCAGGTCCCAGTTTGCATATCAGGTTCATTTCCGTGACCTTGGCCCCTTTTTTCAGGGCCGTGGTACCTTCTTCCAGCCCGGCCTGGTCTCCTTTGATGGTGATCTTTTCCCTGGCATTGTCTCCCAAGCTGTTTTCCAGCACCAGGGAATTGCCGATGTCCAGGGATACCGGATCCCTGGATTCTATGGCCTGTGTGATGTCCTGTCCGGTTTCCACCATGAACCACAACCAGGTGAGAAATTCATTGCCCAAAAATGAGTATTTATTGTACGCAGTGGCGATATCCAGCATGGGTCACCTCGAAAAGTGTAATGGGGTTAAAGTCAGGATGCGGTCTTTTTGTGTCGAAGAAAACGCTGATTTTGTTTCAACCAGGGTATAAGGAAACAACCGGACCGGTTTCAGATGAAAGGATTTGAAAAAAAGGGTTTCAAAAAACTCGTTGGCTGCCTTCTGGGTGGTGAGCAAAAACAGGGTCTTTGCTTCATAATCCCACAGCACATCGTACACATTGGGAATGGACGGCATTTTGTGCATCAGCACATCCATGATCGTTTCCTTGATCTCCGATTTTTCATTTTTGGAGATGAAATCCCGGCCGGAATCCGCTTTTTTTTTCTCGATTTCAATGGCCATCTGTTTGTGCACCAGTTTGGCTGGGATCGATTTTTTGTCAATGCGCAGCGAAAAAAGAAAATAGCTGCCAAAAATAAATGAAAATTGATCAAAATCAGGCAGATACGGACTTTCAAAAGGGGTCCATCCAGCGGAGATTTCTTCATATTCATTCTCCGTTTTCGGGATTGCGTGCTGAATCAGTCCGTTGCGAACCTGTTCCATGGGTTCGGTGTCAAATGTATCTAAAATATGATACCGGCTCATGGATAAGGTGGCAGATAAAAATCCCATGTATTCTCCTTGGTTTATTTTTTATATAACTCATTTTTTTTATTAAAAATTAATTTAAAAAACAATTTGGATATTCTATCATATTTCTTTGATAAAGGACAGGCCATAGATGGATACGGCATTTACAATTTTAATTATATATTGTAAGACGAACAGGTTATATCGGGATTTTTACGTTCGCAAAAAAACCACAAGAGGTGAAAGAAATGAAAAAAAGAATGCAGACCATAGACGGAAACACTGCTGCAACCCATGTGGCTTATGCCATGAGTGAAGTGGCAGCCATATATCCCATTACGCCTTCCAGCCCGCTGGGGGAAATTGCCGACGGCTGGGCATCCAAAGGTCGGAAAAACATTTTCGGCCAGGTGCTGGATATCAAACAGATGCAGTCTGAAGCCGGTGCCGCCGGTGCCGTCCATGGGTCTCTGGCCGCCGGTGCCTTGACCACGACATTCACGGCCTCCCAGGGACTGCTGCTCAAAATTCCCAATATGTATAAAATATCGGGCGAACTGCTGCCGTCGGTATTTCATGTGACGGCCCGGTCCATTTCTGCCCATGCCCTGTCCATTTTCGGGGATCATCAGGATGTGATGGCGGCCCGGCAGACCGGATTTGCCATGCTGGCATCCTGTTCGGTCCAGGAAGCCCAGGATCTGGCCCTGGTGGCGCATCTGGCCACGGTGGAAGCCCGGGTGCCGTTTATGCATTTTTATGACGGGTTCCGCACCTCCCATGAGATCCAGAAAATTGAAATGATCGAATACGAGGACATGGCATCGCTGTTCAATTTCGAGGCATACAAGGCATTTAAGGCCCGCGCTGTGAATCCGGAACATCCGGACACAAGGGGAACGGCCCAGAATCCGGATATCTATTTTCAGGGCCGGGAAGCTTCCAACAAATACTATCTCAAAGTCCCGGCCATCGTCAAAGCCTGTATGAAAAAGGTGGGGGACCTGACCGGTCGTCGGTACAATGCCTTTGATTATGTGGGGGATCCTCAGGCGGATCATATCATCGTGGCCATGGGATCGGCATGTGAAGCCATCGAAGAATCCATTGACTGCCTCAATGCCCAGGGACACCGGCTGGGTCTGGTCAAGGTCCGGCTGTACCGGCCCTTTGACACCCAGGCATTTTTACAGGCCATTCCATCCACAGTGGAGGCCGTGACCGTGCTGGACAGAACCAAGGAACCCGGTGCCATCGGCGAACCCCTGTATACGGATGTGTGCACCGCGTTCATGGAATACGGCGAAGGCCCGAAAATCATCGGGGGCCGGTACGGGCTGTCCTCCAAGGAGTTCAATCCCTCCATGATCAAGGCGGTGTATGACAACATGAATGCCATGGCTCCGAAAAACCATTTCACCGTGGGCATTGACGATGATGTGACTCAGACATCCCTGGAAGTGACCAAAGGGTTTGACCCGGCACCCCAAGGCACCATTTCCGCCAAGTTCTGGGGTCTGGGATCTGACGGGACCGTGGGGGCCAACCAGTCCGCCATCAAGATCATCGGAGATAACACGGACAAGTACGCCCAGGGGTATTTTGCCTATGACTCCAAGAAATCCGGGGGTCTGACCGTGTCCCATCTGCGGTTCGGGGATGTGAAGATCAAATCCACCTATCTGATCGAAAATCCGGATTTCGTGGCCTGCCATAAATCCAATTATGTGCAGATCTATGATGTGCTCAAGGGCATCAAGGAAGGCGGTACGTTTCTGCTCAACTCCCAGTGGTCTGTCAAGGACATGGAAAAACAGATTCCCGGGGATGTGCGAAAGACCATTTATGACAAAAAACTCAATTTCTACAACATCGATGCCGTGGCCATTGCTGAAAAGATCGGTTTGGGCAACCGCATCAACATGATCATGCAGACCTGTTTTTTCAAGCTGTCCAATGTGCTGCCCGTGGATCAGGCCATCCAGCTCCTTAAAGACGATATCAAAGTGATGTTCGGTAAAAAAGGGGATGCTGTGGTGAACATGAATATTGAGGCGGTGGACCAGACCCTGGACAACCTGATTAAAGTGGATGTGCCCGAGTCCTGGAAAGACGCGGTCAGAGAAGACACGTCAGCTGAGCCGGCCACCTTGTTTGTGGAAAACGTGATGCGCAAAATCAATGCCCAGGGCGGAGATGACCTGCCGGTGTCTGCATTTTCCGTGGACGGCGTATTTGAGCAGGGTACCTCCAAATATGAAAAACGCGGGGTCGCCATCAATGTGCCGGAATGGATACCGGAAAACTGTATTCAGTGCAACCAGTGCGCGTTTGTGTGCCCCCATGCCGCCATCATTCCTATCGTGGCAAAGCCCGAAGAACTTGAAGGTGCCCCGAAATCCTTTGTCACCGTTGACGGCAAAGGCAAGGGCATGGAAGAGTTTCAGTTCAGAATTCAGGTCAATCCCCTGGACTGCCAGGGATGCGGCAACTGCGCTGATATCTGTCCGGCCAAAACCAAAGCCCTGGTGATGAAGCACTTGTCCACCCAGGTGGAAGAACAAAAGATCAACCACCAGTTTTCCACGGGCATTTCATTCAAGACCGATATTCTCAAAAGAGAAACCGTCAAAGGCAGCCAGCTGTATCAACCGCTGCTGGAGTTCTCGGGTGCGTGTGCCGGATGCGGGGAAACCCCGTATGTCAAGGTGATCACCCAGCTGTTCGGTGAGAGAATGACCATTGCCAATGCCACGGGATGTTCCTCCATCTGGGGGGGATCTGCCCCGTCCACGCCTTACTGTACCAATGCAGACGGGCAGGGACCGGCCTGGGCCAGCTCATTGTTCGAGGATGCGGCGGAATACGGGTACGGCATGATGCTGGCCACCCAGAGCCGGCGCAAGACCCTGGCTGCCAAAATGAAACAGGCCCTGGAAACCGATTTGGCCCCGGAGGTGACAGAGGCGTTGAAAGGCTGGGTGGCAGGCAAAGACGATGTTCAGGAATCCAGCAAATACGGATTCGCCCTGAAAACCCTGCTCAAGGATGTAGACGACGGTCTTTTGAAAGAGATCTATGACGAAAAAGATGTGTTCACCAAAAAATCCCACTGGGTGTTCGGCGGGGACGGCTGGGCCTATGATATCGGGTTCGGCGGTCTGGACCATGTGCTGGCATCCGGAGAAGACATCAATATTCTGGTGTTGGACACGGAAGTGTATTCCAACACAGGCGGCCAGTCTTCCAAGGCAACCCCCACCGGTGCCATTGCCAAATACGCGGCTTCCGGTAAAAAAATCGGCAAAAAAGATCTGGGCCGGATGATGATGAGCTACGGGTATATCTATGTGGCATCCATCTCTATGGGCGCCAACAAGAACCAGACCATGAAGGCCCTGGTGGAAGCGGAAAACTATCCCGGCCCCTCGTTGATCATCAGTTATGCCCCGTGTATCAACCAGGGAATCCGCAAAGGTATGGGAAAATCCCAGGAAGAGGGCAAACTGGCTGTGGAATCCGGATACTGGCCGTTGTACCGGTACAATCCGGAGCTGATCAAACAAGGCAAGAATCCTTTTATTCTGGATTCCAAAGAACCGGACGGCAGCCTTCAGGAATTTTTGGGCGGGGAAGTCCGGTTTGCAGCCCTGGAAAAAAGTTTTCCGGATGAATCCCATCGGCTGCGCAAAAAAATCGAGCAGGAGGTTATGGACCGGTATCATATGCTTAAAATGATGGCCGATATAGGAAAATCAGAGGATAAATAACCTGACATAACCGGCTGGAACCGGATTCGGTTCCAGCCGGTGTGCGATATATGCCGGGTCCTTTATCTGTTTTTATGACATGCAGGTTATAATAATTGAAAAGGAGCCAAATGATGTTAATCGGAATTCCCAAAGAGATCATGGTCCAGGAAAACCGGGTGGCGGCACTCCCGGAAACCGTGGAAAAGTTCGTCAAACTCGGGTTTGAAGTGATGGTGGAACCCGGTGCCGGTGCCGGGGTGTTTGTGACCGATGACCAGTACCAAAGTGCGGGTGCCGTCATGGGTGCGGATGCAAAGGACGTGTATGACAAATCCGATATCATACTCAAGGTGAAAGAACCGCTGTTCAACGAGCCGTTCAATACCCATGAGATCGATATGATGAAGAAAAACACCATTTTGATCACATTTCTGCATCCAGCCACCCCGTCCAACCACGACGGGGTGAAAAAACTGCAGGAAAAGCAGATCACCGCATTCACCATGGACGGTATTCCCAGGATATCCCGGGCCCAGCGCATGGATCCGTTGACCTCCATGAGTGCCATCACAGGCTACAAAGCCATTATCATTGCGGCCGGGCATTTTCCGAAATTCATTCCCATGATCGGGACTTCCATCGGCATGATTAAGCCGGCCAATATTCTGGTGGTGGGCACCGGTGTGGTGGGGCTCCAGGCCATTGCCACGGGCAAACGCTTAGGCGGCGTGGTCAAGGCGGTGGACATCCGGCCGGACGCCCGAAAAGAAGCGGAAAGTTTAGGGGTCAAGGTGGTGGGATTTGACGCGCCCCCGGAATTGGTCATCGGCAGGGGCGGGTATGCCAAAGCCCTGCCCGAAGAATGGCTGGAAAAAGAGCATCAGGCACTGGCACCCCTGGTGGCGGATGCGGATATCATTGTGTTGAGCGCACTGGTGCCCGGAGAGGTGGCCCAGACGCTCATCACCCGGGAAATGGTGGAAACCATGAAACCCGGGTCCGTGATCGTGGATGTGTCCATCGACCAGGGCGGCAACTGCGAAATGACCGATCCGGGGAACGAGCGGATGTACAACGGCGTCTATATCTGCGGCATCAAAAACATTCCCGGATCTCTGCCGGTACATGCCTCATGGCTGTATGCCAACAACCTGTACTATTTTGTGGAAAACCTGTTTAAAAACAAGACGACCGAATTCGACATGACCGATGAGATTGTCAAAGATGCCCTGGTGACCCATAAAGGCGAACTGCATCATCAGGGTGCCAGAAAAGCCATGGGTCTGTCGGACTGATTTTTATATTTTTCATCGGGAGTTCTTCATGAGCAATCTTGTATTGATGGTCGGGGTATTTGTTTTTTCATTTGTGGTGGGATATTTCCTGATTTCACGGGTGCCCACGCTGTTGCACACCCCGCTGATGTCCATGACCAATGCCATCTCCGCGGTTACCATTCTGGGGGTGTTGATTCTGTTTTCCGTGCCTTCCACAAGGTTTGAACAAATGATTGGTTCCGTGGCTTTGATCATGGTCACGTTCAACCTGGTGGGCGGATTCACCATCACGGACCGGATGCTTCGCATGTTCAAAAAAAAGCAGGAAGGAAATAACCCATGACTCTGGTGCTGGATTTTTGTCTGATCGGTGTACTGATTGTCGGGATCTGGCTGTTCCACCGGCCGGCTGAGGCAAAATACGGCAACCTGACCGCCGCCGCGGCCCTGGCGTGTGCCATGGGGCTGGTGATTTACAGATACGGGATCATGCATCCTTTTGTGGTGGTGATCTGTCTTCTGGTCGGAGGGGTGATCGGCATCTGGGTGGCCCGGAAAATCACCATGATCCAGATACCCGCCATGGTGGCGTTTCAGAACGGTGCCGGCGGGATTGCCGCTTTTTTTCTTTCTTTTGTGGAATTAATGAGAGGGGCGGGCCAGATGGGAGCCATCAATGAAATGTCGGGTCTTGTGAACCTGGCCGTGGGATCATTGACCTTTTCAGGCAGTATGGTGGCGGCCGGCAAACTGGCGGGTGTGCTGAAACAGACCCCCACTATTTTGACAAATCATACCCGGCTGGTTCAGGCGAATCTGGGGATCGTGATCCTGTTGATGCTCATCGCTTTTTTTCTGCCGGTGCCGGCGGCGGTTGTTTTTTATCTGATCATATTTGCCCTGTCCATTGGGTTCGGCATTTTGTTTTCCATGCGGGTGGGCGGGGCGGATATGCCGGTGCTCATCTCTTTTTTAAACGCCACCACCGGTCTGGCTGCCGCCTTGTGCGGCATGATCATCGAAAACCAGCTGCTGATTGCCTGCGGTGCCACTGTGGCGGCTTCCGGATCCATTCTCACCCATATGATGTGCCGGGCCATGAACCGCAGCCTTTATCATGTGTTTATACCGGAAAAAGCACCTGAAAAACCGGTGTCCACCATGGATGAACTACCTGAAAACAATTTGTTTTCAACCGGTGGTCAGATGACTGAACCGGAACAAACTATCCATGAAGAGATGTCTGAACCGGAAAAAGAAACACCTGACGCGGATCCTTTGAAAACCGCAGTTCATCAGGTTCAAACCGCAGATACCGTTGTTATTGTGCCGGGATACGGCATGGCCGTGGCCCAGGCTCAGTTTGAGGTAATTGAATTGACCCGCCTTCTGATGGATATGGGCAAACAGGTGATTTTTGCCATCCATCCGGTGGCCGGGCGCATGCCCGGACACATGAATGTGCTGCTGGCCGAGGCGGGCGTGGATTATGACATGCTCAAGGAAATGGATGAGGTGAACCCGACATTTGCAGGAACGGATCTGTGTCTGGTGATCGGGGCCTGCGACGTGGTGAATCCGGCAGCCATGGAAACCGACGGGTCTCCCATATCCGGTATGCCGATTTTAAACGCCCATGAGGCAAAACAGGTGATATGCTGCAACCTGGACGACAAGCCCGGATATTCCGGAGTGGAAAACGCGTTGTATCAAAACAGTAACACCCTGATGCTTTTGGGCAATGCCAAACAGACCCTTGGGCAGCTGCTGGAGGCGTTGACTGAAACACCGGCAGCGGTTCAGGAAAAATTAACGGCTCAGGATGAAACAGCAGGAAAAGAAGCGTCGGCAGCCCCCCCGATGGAAAAAGCGGTGAACCGGCTGATGTCCGGTGAAAAAATCATCATCATCCCCGGATACGGCATGGCCCAGGCCCAGGCCCAGTTCCAGGTGAAAGAACTGGCGGATCTGCTGGAATCTGCGGGAAAACAAGTGTCATTTGCCATCCATCCCGTGGCCGGACGCATGCCCGGGCATATGAATGTGCTGCTGGCCGAGGCGGAAGTGGATTATGACAAACTCATAGACATGGATGAGATCAATCCTGAATTTTCACAAACCGATGTGGCCCTGGTATTCGGGGCGTGTGACGTGGTGAATCCTTCGGCCATCCATGTGGAAGGCACGCCCATCTCAGGCATGCCCATTCTCAACGCCCATGAGGCAAAAACCATTGTGGTCTGCAACTTTGACACCCAGCCCGGTTACTCGGGTGTGGGCAATACCCTGTATGATGATCCCAAAACCATTCTGTTGATGGGAGATGCCGCAGATACAGCCAGAGAGTTGACAGCAGCCATCCAAAAAAAGCGCTGATCAAAATAAACCGCTTTACTATTTCCGGCTCTTTGGTTATGGTTCTCCAAAAATTCAGAATTTAAGAGGAAAAAATGGATAAATTGTAAAATAAACCTAATTTATAGGATATTTGATATTGAAAAATACAGATTTTGAAAAGCGGCGATGGGAGACTGTGGCGCAGGTGCTTGGGATATGCGGGATGATAATGATTTTTTTTTGTACCAGCGCGTTTTCCCTGACACCGAAATTACAGGGTTATCTCATTGATCCCAATGAAATAAATCAGATACATCCGGTTGATAAAAAAACAATAGCGGGTGTTTTCAAAACCGGGGATACCGCATCCACTGTTCTCAAGCCGTATCTGCCTTTGAAAACCATTTTTCAGCTTGAAAAACAGAGCCGGCCCATATTTCCTTTTACCCGGTTCAAAGCGGGCCGACCCTTTAGTGTGACGCTTTTTCAGGGTGATTTTTCAGAGTTTGAGTATGAGATCGATGCCCGGTCCAGATTGGTGATTCAAAAGACCGGGAATCAATTTGACGTCATTAAAACACCGATCCAGTATGAGATCAAAGAAGAGACCATCCGCCTGGATGTCGAATCTAATATCAGTACGGCGTTGAAAAAAGCGGGATATTGTCCGTCTCTGGCCTGGGAACTCTCTGATATTTTTGCCTGGGACATTGATTTTGCAAAAGATATTCAGACGGGAGACCGGTTTCAGTTACTGGTGGAAAAACAATTCAGACATGGAGAATACAAAGGGTACGGACAGGTTCTGGCAGCGGTATTTGTAAATAACGGTAGTCCTTACAGGGCATTTCGCTACACAGACACGAAAGGACGTGCCGGATATTACGATGAAAAGGGAAAATCCCTTCAAAAATCATTTTTAAAATCGCCGGTGAATTATTCCAGGATCAGTTCCTATTTTTCCAACAGCCGGCTTCATCCTATCCTGAAAGTGAAGCGGCCGCATCCGGGAATTGATTATTCAGCCCCGAAAAATACCCCCATCAAAACCGTGGCAGACGGTGTGATCAGGGAAATAGCCTACAATAAAACCATGGGCAGATATATCACCATCCAGCATATCAACGGATATGAAACCAGCTATTTACATATGAACAGTTTTGCCAAAGGGATGAAAAAAGGCGGTTCCGTTTCCCAGGGAGATGTGATCGGGTATGTGGGAAAAACCGGCCTGGCCACGGGATACCATCTGGATTTCAGAATGACCAAAAACGGCCGGCACATCAATCCTCTGGATACGCCGAAGATCCAGGTGGAGCCGATACCCGAGGAAGAGATGGACCGGTTTGAAAACAGGGTGGCCGAATATGTGGAAAAATTGACGGACGGCCAGTCCGTGGCCCTGTCTTCGCCCTAGACGGAGAATATATGGGAAATCCACTTCGGGAGCGCACGATCAGACAATTGCAGCCGGGGGATACCTTCTGCTTTTCCCGGCGGTTTTCACAAGAGGAAACCCACGCGTTCGGAGATCTGACCCGGGACTATAATCCCGTGCATTATGATTCGAGATGGACCCGTTCCAAAGGGTTCAAAGGCCGGATCTGTCACGGGCTTTTAGTGGGAGGCATGATCTGCGAATTCGGCGGCCAGGTGGGATGGCTGGCCACGGGAATGAATTTCAGATTTCTGCATCCTGTATATTTTGACGATACCATTCAATGCAAGATCACATTGACCCGTTTGGAGAAAACCGGCCGGGCTGAAGCCAAAGCCGAGTTCACCAACCAGGACGGGCGTCAGGTAGCCCTGGCCGCCATGACCGGCCGACTGCCCCTTGAAGACGAAAAAAAGTTGCTGAACCAAATGGTTCAAGAAGGCGATCCTTCCAATAAACTGGCCAACCAGTCTGAATACCGCATCAATCAGGATGCGGCGGTTTCATGGGAATGATGAAGGCCTGTGCGGGGATGAATTATCGGAATTCTTTGTAATTGATACCATATTTGGCAGCTTTATAGGAGAATTTCCGTACGGTGATCTGAATCTGCCGGGCCGCCTGCTTGATGTTTCCTTTGGTATTTTTCAACGCATCCATGAGAATTTCTTTTTCCAGGCTTTCCACGGCCGCTTCCAGTGACAAAGGCAGGGTCTTGGATTCGGTGCCGGTCTGGAGGGTGGCCGGGAGGTGATAAGAATGGATCGCGCCGTCGTTGCAAAGGATCACGGCTCGCTCGATGCAGTTCTCCAGTTCCCGGACATTGCCGGGCCAGTGGTATTCCATCATCATATCAATGGCCGGGGTGGTGATCCGTTTGATATCCTTGCCATGGGTTTTCCGGTATTTTTCCAGAAAATGGTCGGCCAGAAGAATGATATCGGTTTTTCGCATGCGCAGGCTGGGAATGTATATGGGAAACACATTGAGCCGAAAATACAGATCATCTCTGAACCGCCCCTGCTGGACCATTTCTTCAAGATTGGCGTTGGTGGCGGCCACAATGCGGACATCCGTCTGGATGGGTTTGTATCCGCCCACACGTTCAAATTCCTTTTCCTGGAGGACCCGCAACAGCTTGACCTGAGCACCCGGTGCCATGGTGCCGATTTCATCCAGAAAAATCGTGCCCTGATCCGCCAGTTCAAATTTGCCTTTTTTCAGGTGAGAAGCCCCGGTAAACGCCCCTTTTTCATGGCCGAACAGTTCACTTTCAATCAGATTCTCCGGAATGGCGGCACAGTTGATCTTGATGAACGGTTTGTGATGCCGTTCTGAATTGTAGTGGATGGCGTTGGCCACCAGTTCTTTTCCCGTGCCGCTTTCCCCGCGGATCAACACCGTGGCCGAAGAAAAAGCGACCTGGGCGATCATCTGGAGCACTTCCCGCATTTTATTGGAATTGCCGATGATATTGGAAAAACTGTACCGGTTTTCCAGTTCGGATTTGAGACGCAGGTTTTCCGTTTTAAGGACTTCTTTTTCCTGCCTGACTCGTTCAATATTGATGACATGGTGGGCCAGCATGGCCGCCACCACGGACAAAATTTTTTCGCCCTGGTGCAACGATTGTTTTCCCTCAAACGGCCGGTCTGCACTGATGGCGCCCACCACCTGATTTTCTTTTTTTATGGGCACACAGATAAAGGAATACTCCTGGGCCTGCGTCATGTTCCGGGAATGGGTTTTGTCTAAAAACAACGGCTCTTTGCTGATGCGGGGAACCACAGCGGGTTTACCGGTCTCAACCACTTTGCCGATGATGCCTTCTCCGGGAAGGTATTTGATTTTCTGCGTGGTTTCCTGAGAAATCCCATGGGCGATTTCTATGCGGATTTCTCCGTTTTCCCGGTTGGTGAGAAAAATAATTCCCCGGACCAGGTTCATGGATTCAGCCAGAACCGTCAACACCTTGAACAATGATTTTTTCATGTCCATGTGCTGGTTCAAAGCTTCGCTGATTTCATACAGCAAAGAAATTTCTTCAATGGATTTCATATGAAAATTTCCCGGCAGAGGCTGAACCGGATGGCCGGGCCGGGGTCAGGACAGTTCCAGTTCCGTGGTTGAGTCCGGGGCATAAGGCGGTTCCTGTGCAGCGGTTTTTTCAAGGGCCAGAGTGTCCAGATGATGTTCCACATGAGCCCTGAGTTCCCTTTCCGGATCAAGGGATTCCGAATAATAATTGAGAACCCACCACAGTTCATTGAGTTTATCCTTGTTGTCCTGCCACCAGGAAACCGATTCTCTGATGGCTTCAGGACTGTGGAGTTCCAAGTTTATTTTTTTGTAAAAATCGTAACACATGCTGCGGGTCACGGGTTTCAGGTTCAGTATACTGACCGTACTTCTGCTGATCATACCTGCCTCCTTTAAACCTAACACCATCATGGAATAAATAAACTGTTCCTGTTTACATGAAACCCTTTTAATTGTAAACCGAAAAATTTCTTGGATTTTGGGGTTGCATCTTCAACCATGGATACGGTATCTTGTATTGTTTTCAACCCATTGGCGCAAAATGAAAGAAACAGATATTTTGGGAGACAGACCTTTTATCACGCTGGTTGTCGGCGGTTGCAGAAGCGGTAAAAGCCGGTTTGCATTGAACGCCGCCAATGCCGTTCCCGGACGGCGAAAAATTTTTCTGGCCACCTCCGTTCCTAAGGACCTGGAAATGACAAACCGGGTGCAGGCCCATCAGGCGGAGCGGGGAAAAGACTGGATAACGGTGGAAGAGCCGGTAAACATCCATGAGAGTATTTCAGCCCATGCAGATACGGCAGATGTGATTTTAGTGGATTGCCTGACCCTGTGGCTTTCAAATATGATGGCTGCTCATATGGATGATAAAGAGATTGAAAACCGGTTTGAAAAAACAGCGCAAGCCTGTTGCAGCACCCCATGTCCGGTCTTTCTGGTCAGCAATGAGGTGGGGTCCGGGATTGTGCCGGAAAATTCTCTGGCCCGGAAATTCCGTGATCTGGCCGGTCACATGAATCAGTTCATGGCAGACACGGCGGACCGGGTGGTGCTCGCTGTGGCCGGCCAGGCCCTTCAGATCAAACCGGGTGGAAAACGGATCTCACCATGAGCGGCCCTTCATGACATCTTCTTTCAGATTAACCCAGTTTTTTACCGATCTGCGGGCCGGGCTGCTGTTTCTGACAATTCTGCCGGCCGGCCGGGATGCCGCATATTCTCCCATGGGCATGATCCGGTTTTTTCCGATAATCGGGTTGATTTTAGGCAGTCTGGTGGTGCTGACGGATGTGATTGCCTCCCGGCTGTGGCCGATGCCGGTTGTGGCATTGATGGATCTGCTCTGTCTTCTGATTCTTACCGGCGCTTTTCATATGGACGGGTTGGGCGACACGGCGGACGGTATTTTCAGCCACCGGCCCAAAGAACGGGTCCTGGAAATCATGAAAGACAGCCGCATCGGAATGATGGGCCTGGTCACGGTTGTCGGGGTACTGGCCGTGAAACTGGCAGGTATTTATGCATTAAAACTCAATGCAGGGCCGGGTGATATGTTGCTGGTCCTGCTGCTGGTGCCGGCTTATGCCCGGGCCGGCATGATCTTCGGCATCCGGTTTCTTCCCTATGGCCGAAAAAATGCCGGTACCGGCCTGGACCTGTTTGCTGCACCCCTGGGCGCGAAAAATTTCATTTATTGTCTTATTCCCTTGTGTTTGTCTGTGTTTTTAGGATATACGGGCCTGGTTTTAAATTTGGTGTTTGTCATTACCTGTCCGGGTATTTTATGGTTTTACAAAAAAAAAATGAACGGCATCACAGGGGATATGCTCGGGGCCATGACCGAATTTATGGAAGCGATATTGTTTCTCGCCTGCGGAGCTGCTTTTGTGTGAAATAAGGATGGTATCATGATTATCGGTCACGGCGGCAACAAAACAGCACTGGCAAAGCAGCTGGGGTGTCATGTGGATGAAATCATCGACATGAGTGCCAACCTCAACCCTTTGGGTCCCCCGGAACGAATTAAAACCGTCATACAAAACAATATTTCCGCCATCGGACACCTGCCGGAACCCGACGCCTGGTCCATGGTTCAGGGGTTTTCCCGATACCATGATATTGATCCGGAAACCGTGATTGCGGGCAATGGGACCACCTGGTTCATATACACCCTGCCCCTGGCATTGCAGGCTCAAAATGTGCTGATTCTGGGACCGACCTATTCAGATTACGCGGATGCCTGCCGGATGCACCACATTGAACCTAAGTTCTGGATCGCTGACTTTGAAAATGGATTTGTGCCGGATCTGGAAGCGGTATCAAAGATGGCGGCCCATGCGGATCTGGTGTTTATCTGCAACCCCAACAATCCCACCGGCGTGCTGCTGGACCCGGCATTTGTCACCACGTTGCTGCAGCGACATCCCCGGGTGTGTTTTGTGGTGGATGAATCCTATCTGCCGTTTGTGGATCATAGTGAAGATGTGTCCCTGATTCAGGCCGGGCCGTTTCCCAATCTGCTGGTGCTTTCCTCCATGTCTAAGATATTTGCCATTCCCGGGCTGCGTACCGGGTTTCTCAGCGGGGCCCCTGACTGGATTGAAAAAGTGAGAGACTTTAGCCAGCCCTGGCATGTCAATGCCCTGGCCCAGGTGGTGATCCAGGATATTTTTGACCATCCTGAACAGATTGCCCCGTTTTATAAAACCACCCGGGCCTTTATCGCCCGGGAAAAACAATGGTTTTTGCAAAAACAGGAAAATTTTTCCGGCCTGGTGCCGGTGCCCGGCCATACCGGATTTATTCTGGCCCGGCTGGAGAATCACACGGCGTTACCGGTGTGTGAACGGGTGGGACAGGACCGGATTTTAATCCGGGACTGCGGAAATTTTCACGGGCTGAATCAACGCTTTGTGCGATTCTCCCTGAAAGACCGGGCAACCAATATGAAACTGGTTGACAGCCTGGCTAAGGCCTTGACTCAATGATCGAACCAGGCGGGTATATTCTGATCACTGCATTTATCCTGGATTTTTTTCTGGGGGACCCCCGGCAGCTTCCCCATCTGGTGGTGGGCATGGGTAAAGCGATTCACTTTTTCGAGCCCCGTTTCCGGCAGATGTTTAAAAACCCTTTGACAGCCGGAATTTTTTTCACGTGTTTTCTGGTGGGGACTGCCTATGGCATGGCCTGGGTTTTGACCGGTTGGGCCATGAGGATTCATCCGCTGCTGGGTGCGGGTGTTCAGACGCTCCTGCTGTTTTACTGTTTTTCCATTAAAGGGCTCAAAGATGCCGCCATGGCTGTGGCGACATCTTTGTCCATCAAAGATCTGAAAACCGCCCGGAAAAAATTGAGCCTGATTGTGGGCAGAGACACCCGGACCCTGGATGAATCAGGGGTTACCCGGGCTGCGGTGGAGACGGTGGCGGAAAATTTTGTGGATGGATTTCTGGCCCCGCTCTTCTGGGCACTGGTACTGGGAGTGCCCGGCGCAGTGGCTTATAAAATGATCAATACCCTGGATTCCATGGTAGGGTATCGAAATGAGACCTATGTGTTGTTCGGCCGGGCATCAGCCCGCCTGGATGATGCGGCCAATTTTATTCCGGCACGGTTGTCGGTTTTTGTGATCGCGGTTGCGGCGGCATGTCTGCCCAACATCTCCGGAAGAAGGGCATGGCGTACCGGATGGTCCGAAGGCCGGCAGCATAAAAGTCCCAATGCGGGATTTCCGGAGGCTGCATTTGCCGGTGCCCTGAAAATTCGTCTGGGAGGACCGAGCATCTACCATGGCACGCGGGTGGACAAACCATATATCGGCAGCGTGTTTAATGACCCGGATATTTCAGCGGTTCATACCGCCTGCCGGCTGATGCAGACAGCATCCATCACCGGACTGGTAGGGGCCCTGGTTCTGATCGCCTTGAATTTCACTGTCTTCAAGGGTTTTTAGGGATGAAAAAACGGTTTCGGCTGGGTACCACCTCTTTTATTTTTCCGGATCATATTCTTCCCAATGTCCGGAAGATCGGCCGGTTTTTCGATGAGATCGAACTGCTGATATTTGAAAGCATGCCGGATACCGTGCTGCCCACAGACACGGAAATTGCGGAACTGGCACAATTGTCCGGGCAAATGGATGTCACATACAATATCCATTTGCCCACGGATGTGAGTCTGACCCATGCATCAGCCCGGGCCCGGCAGCATGCTGCCGAGACCCTTGCCCGGGTAATCGATCTGTGCCGGCCCCTGAAACCTTGTACACACACCTTGCATCTGGAAATGGCGGGTCATGAAACACCCGAAGATGTGACTGCCTGGCAGCAGACGGCCTGGGACGGCCTGGCCCGGCTGATAAGGTATCTGCCGGATCCCGGGATGGTTTCCGTGGAAACGCTGGATTATCCGCCGGATTATCTGCTGCCGTTGCTGGCGGCCCATGATCTGCAGGTGTGTCTGGATGTGGGGCATCATTTCCGGTACGGGTATGACCTGCAACACAGTGTGGATATGTTCAAAAACCGCATTGCCGTGATGCACCTGCACGGGGTGATGGCATCCGGACAGAAAATCCGTGACCATGTCGGGCTGGATCGACTGCCTTTGGATCAGCTGTGCCAGGTCATGGATGTGTTGAAAACATATGAGGGCACCGTCAGCCTGGAAGTATTCAATCGAAGGGATCTGAACCGGTCTCTGGCGGTTCTGTCAGACGTGTTTGAACAGATCCCGGCCCCGGTGCCGGGTTGAAGCAACTGTGACAAATATGATATGTTCAGGCATACAATATGTCTGAAACGATAAAGGAATGAATATGGGTTCTCTGGTGATGCCACGAAGAAAAACCCGCCAGATCCGGGTGGGGCCGGTGATGGTGGGATCTGATGCCCCGATTTCAGTCCAGTCCATGACCAATACACAGACCCGGGATACGGCAGCCACCATTCAGCAGATCCATGCCCTGACTTCAGCCGGGTGTGAAATCGTCCGGGTGGCGGTGCCGGAAATGGTTGATGCGCTGGCCATCCGGGAGATCAAGGACCGGATCACCATCCCGGTGATCGCGGATATTCATTTTGATTTCAGGCTGGCTCTGGCAGCGGCCGAGTCCGGTGCAAACGGGCTGCGCATCAATCCGGGAAATATCGGGGCACGGCATAAAGTCAAACAGGTGGCGGACTGTGCCAGATCCCACGGCATCCCCATCCGCATCGGCGTGAATGCCGGGTCCCTGGAAAAAGAGATCGCACAGCGGCTGGGAACCACTGCCGCCGCTATGAAGGAAAGCGGGCTGGCCAATATCCGGATACTGGAGGATCTGGGATTTGATGATATCAAGGTGTCTTTGAAAGCCTCGGATGTGGCCCGGACCGTGGAAGCCTACCAGCTGCTGGCCGCTGAAACCGATGTCCCGTTTCATGTGGGGGTGACCGAGGCCGGCGGATTGTATGCCGGGATCACCAAATCCGCCATCGGTATCGGTTTGCTGCTGTCTAAGGGGTTAGGAGACACCATCCGGGTGTCTTTGACCCGGGATCCGGTGGAGGAGATCCGTACCGGGTATGAAATTCTGCGGGCACTGGGGTTACGTCAACGGGGCCCGGAGATCATATCGTGTCCCACCTGCGGCCGGTGCCGGATCAATCTGTTTAAAATTGCCGAAGATGTAGAAAAAGCTTTACTTGAACGGGATACTCAGATTAAAGTTGCTATTATGGGATGTGTTGTGAACGGGCCGGGAGAAGCAAAGGAAGCGGATATCGGTATCGCCGGAGCCGATGGTACCGGCATTTTGTTCAAAAAGGGAAAAGTATTTAAAAAAGTGGCCCAGGATCGGCTCGTGGACCAGTTATTGTATGAAATCGATAAAATGACGAAAAATTCGGAGGATGTGAATGGGAGCAAAAAATAAAACAGCCATTACCCCGACCCGGGAAGAAGATTATGCCCAGTGGTATCAGGAAATCATCAAGGCATCGGACATGGCGGAAAATTCCCCGGTCAGAGGGTGTATGGTCATGAAACCCTGGGGGTATGCCATCTGGGAGAACATCATGAATCAGATGGATGCCGAGTTCAAGAAAACCGGGGTTAAAAATGCCTATTTTCCCCTTTTCATCCCGTTGTCATATCTGGAAAAAGAGGCCGAGCATGTGGAAGGGTTTGCCAAGGAATGTGCCGTGGTCACCCATCATAAACTGGAAAAAGGACCGGACGGAAAACTGGTGCCGGCGGGTGAACTGGCGGAGCCGTTGATTGTCCGGCCCACCTCTGAAACCATTATCGGTGAATCCATGTCCCGGTGGACTTCCTCGTACCGGGATCTGCCCATTCTGCTCAACCAGTGGGCCAATGTGGTGAGATGGGAGATGCGCACCCGCATGTTTCTGCGCACCAGCGAGTTTCTGTGGCAGGAAGGACATACGGCCCACGCCACCAGAGAGGAAGCCGTAAAAAGAACATTGCAGATGCTGGATTTGTATGCAAACTTTGTTCAGGACCGGCTGGCCATGCCCGTGATCAAGGGTCGAAAATCTGAATCGGAACGGTTTCCCGGTGCGGATGACACCACGTGTATTGAAGCCATGATGCAGGACAGGAGAGCCCTTCAGGCCGGAACCTCCCATTTTCTGGGACAGAATTTCGCCAAAGGATCAGATATCCGGTTTCAGAATGAAGACGGCCAGGAACAGTTTGCCTGGACCACGTCCTGGGGGACTTCCACCCGGATGATCGGCGGTATGATCATGGTTCATTCCGATGATGACGGCCTGGTGGTGCCGCCCCGGATCGCCCCGGCCCATGTGGTAATTCTGCCGATTGTGAAAAAAGATCAGGACAATTCACAAGTACTGGAAAGTGCCACTGCATTGAAAGCGGCCCTGAATGAAAAAATGTATCATGGCAGGGCCGTGGAAGTGGAGATTGACGACCGGGATATCGGTGGGGCCCGGGGATGGGACTGGGTGAAAAAAGGGATCCCCGTCCGGGTGGAACTGGGACCCAGGGACGTTGCCGCCGATACCGTGTTTGTGGCCAGAAGAGACAGGGAGGCCGGCCAGAAGGAAAGTGTGGACAGAGAAACGTTCATCAATACCATCACCGACACGCTGGACCAGATTCAGCAGGTATTGTTTGACCGGGCCCTGGCATTCCAGAAAGAAAACACATTTCACGTCGATACCTGGCAGGCGTTTGAAGAGATTTACAAGGATGCAAAAGGGGCTCATAACGGCGCATTTGTCTATGCCCACTGGTGTGGTTCCAGGGATTGTGAAGAACGCATCAAAAAAGAATTGTCCGTCACCATCCGGTGTATCCCGTTTGATTCTTCCAAAGAAGCCGGCAAATGCATCTGTTGTGACAAGCCAAGTGAACAGCGGGTATTGTTTGCCAAAGCCTATTGATCAGGTAGTCAGCGATATCCGGGATAAGGACGGACCATGATTCGGATCACGGACATACTGGATACCATTTCAGAGTATAATCCGGATGCGGATCTGGATATCATTGACCGGGCCTATGTATATTCAGCCCGGGTCCATGAAGGGCAGGTGAGGCTGTCTGGTGAACCTTATCTGTCTCATCCGCTGGAAGTGGCTCAGATTCTGGCGGATATGCGGCTGGATGTGGAAAGTATTGCTGCAGCCCTGCTGCATGATGTGATTGAAGATACACCTGCCACCAAGGAAGATATTCAGGACCTGTTCGGTCCGGGGGTGGCCCATATTGTGGAAGGGGTGACCAAATTATCAGCCCTGCCGTTTTCCAATAAAGCGGCCCAGCAGGCGGAATCGTTGAGAAAAATGATTCTGGCCATGGCCGATGACATCCGGGTGGTGCTTATCAAGCTGGCGGACCGGCTGCATAACATGCGGACCCTGAAATATCACAAAAAACCGGAAAAACAGGCGGCCATTGCCCAGGAAACGCTGGATATCTATGCGCCCATTGCGGCCCGGTTAGGGATATTCTGGGTGAAAAACGAACTGGAAGAGATCGCTTTTTTCTACACCCTGCCCGACGAGTATGAACATATCGATGCCATGGTGAACCGGGCCAAGGATGAAAAAGAAGACTATATCAAAGAGGTGTCCACCAGCCTTCATTATAAAATGGAAGAGATGGAACTGCCCTGTGACATCAAGGGCCGGTACAAGCAGCATTACAGTATCTACCAGAAAATGATTTCCCAGAATCTGGATTTTGATGAGGTGTATGATATCATCGCCTTTCGCATTATTCTGGACACCGTGCCCCAGTGTTATGCCGCCATGGGTGCCATCCATTCCATGTGGAAGCCCATTTACTACAAGATCAAGGATTATATCGGCAATCCCAAACCCAATATGTATCAGTCCATCCATACCACGGTCATCGGCCCCAAAGGGGAGCGGGTGGAAATTCAGATCCGGACCCGGGAGATGGACCGGATTGCTGAATCCGGTATCGCGGCCCACTGGAGTTACAAAGAAGGGACTCATATCGATGAGAACACCGGGGAGATGTTTGCCTGGATTCGGAATCTGGTGGAAAATCAGGAAAATTTCAATGATCCGGATGAATTTCTGGAAAATGTACGCATTGATCTGTATCCGGATGAAATCTATGTGATCACCCCGGCCGGAGAAATCAAGACCCTGCCAAGGGGGGCAACGCCGGTGGATTTTGCGTATCTGATTCATACGGAAGTGGGTGCGGAATGTACCGGTGCCAAAGTGAACGGAAAAATTGTTCCTTTGGCCCATGAACTCAAGACCGGAGATACCGTTGAAATCATCACCACCAAAGGGCATACCCCCAGTCCGGACTGGCTTACCTTTGTCAAAACAGTCAAAGCCAGAACCAAGATTCGCGGCCTGATCAATGCCCGAGAAAAAGAGCGCTCCTATTCTCTGGGAAGAGAGATGTGTGAAAAACTGTTCCGGAAGAAAAATCAGAACTTCAATGCCTTGATCAAATCCGGACATATCGGAGAGGTTGCGGACACATTCGGATTCAAATCCGTGGATGATCTCATTGCCCATGTGGGATTTGGTAAACTGACGCCCATGCAGGTCCTGAACAAGGCCCTTCCTAATCTGGAAAAAGAAGGCAAAGAAGAAGAAGAGGCGATTCTGCCTAAAAGTGCCGGCAACCGGTCAAAAAAATCAGATACCGGCATTATTGTCAAAGGACTCAACGATGTTCTGGTCAAATTTTCCAAATGCTGCAATCCGCTTCCCGGAGATCCCATCACCGGGTATATCACCCAGGGTCAGGGCGTGACCATTCACCGGAAAAACTGCATCAATGTTTTGAAAATGAGTCCAGAGCGGCTGATCGATGTGCAATGGAGCGGTGAGTATCATGATTCCTATCCCGCCAGTATCCGGATCAAAACCGATGACCGGTTCGGTCTGCTGGCAGACATCGCTCTGGTGATAACCAAAAATAACGCCAATATTCTCAACGCCAAAACCGATACATCCGATACCGGGGTGGCCATGTTTTATTTTACCATTATGGTGGAAAGTTCAAGCCAGCTGCGTAAAATCATGTCCGCTCTCAGACGCGTGAAAAAAGTAACGGAAGTCAAACGGGTGGTTCGACATGAATAACTGTATATCGCTTGTTTATCCGGAGATGTGAATGAAAAAAATTTTTATTCTGGACACCAATGTGATTCTTCATGACAGCGGGTGTGTTCACCAGTTCAAGGACAATGATATCTGTATCCCCATCACGGTGATAGAAGAGCTGGATAAATTCAAAAAAGGCAACAACATCATTAATTGCAATGCCAGAGACTTTTTGAGAACGCTGGATGCATTGTCCAGTGAAAAAATGTTTGAAAAGGGTGTGCCTGTTGCCAATGGGAAAGGCTCGATTTCCATTTGTCTGGATATGGCCCTGGATGAGGTCATAAAAAATAATTTCACGGAAATCACATCTGATATCAAGATCTTGAACATCGCTTATATGGTGGCCAAAAAACACCAATTTAAGAATGTCATTTTTGTTACCAAGGATGTGAACTTACGCCTTCGGGCCAGATCCATTGGATTGAAAACAGAAAATTATAATTCGAAATTTGTTGAAAACCTGTCAGACATGTACACGGGTCTTCAGGTCTTGGAACATGTTTCCCCACAGGTTTTCGATGCATTGTACAAAAAACCGTTTGAAGTGCCCATGTCCGTTCTGGAAATGGATACCACATTTTATACCAATGAAAATCTTATTTTAAAAAATGGATCCAACTCGGCACTGGCCGTTTACGATGGGCCGCGTCAGTTTGTTCGATTGATTCAGCCAACGGTATGTTACGGCATCAAACCCAGAAACGCCGAGCAGACATTTGCGCTTCATGCCATGCTCAACCCTGATATTCCGCTGGTGACCGTGTCAGGTAAAGCAGGGACGGGTAAAACCCTTTTGGCCCTGGCAGCAGCGCTGGAAAAAAAACAACAGTACCGGCAGATTTTTGTTGCCAGACCGGTCGTGCCTTTGAGTAACAAGGATTTGGGATTTCTTCCCGGAGATGTGGCTTCCAAACTGGATCCGTATATGCAGCCGTTGTACGACAACCTGACTGTGATCCAGAACCATTTCAACGAACAGAATACACAGGCCAAACAGATCCGGGAACTTCTTGAGGAGGAAAAAATCGTGATCACCCCCATTTCCTACATCCGGGGGCGATCCATTGTGCGGGTATTTTTTATTGTGGATGAGGCGCAGAACCTGACACCTCATGAGGTGAAAACCATTATCACCCGGGCCGGAGAAGGTACTAAAATTGTTTTTACCGGGGATATCTTCCAGATTGATCATCCCTATCTGGACAGTCAGACCAACGGCTTGGCCTATATCATCGAAAAGATGAAAGGTCAGCCGCTGTATGCCCATGTCAATCTGGAAAAAGGGGAACGATCCGAGCTGGCGGAGCTGGCGGCCAAAATTTTATAAATTTCAGGCAGCCTTTGTCACTTTTCCGGCTTTGATGCAACGGGTGCACACATCGATTTTTTTGACACACCCGGGTTTGATAAGTGCACGAACCCGCTGCAGGTTGGGATTGAAACGCCGTTTATTTAAGTTGTGGGCATGACTGACATTATTGCCAACCATCGGTTTTTTGCCGCAAATAGCACATTCTTTTGACATTTTATCTACACTCCCAAAATTGATTTAATCAAAACTAAAACCTGAAATTTATACACCGGCAAAAAAAAAAAGTAAAGATAAAATTACTCTTTTTCTGTATCTTCTGCCAGGGCCGCACATTCCGGAATCAGGTTCAATGCGGTTTCACTCTGCTCCGTCCCGGGATAGAATTCCACAATGTATTCAAGCCGTTTCAATCCTGCGTGATACTGTCCGGTTTTCATGTAGAATTTTGCCACGTACAGTTCATGACCGGCAATCTTGTCGATGCCGGCCTGGATACGTTCCGGTGCTTCCTGAGCGTATTCACTGTCCGGAAACTGCTCCATGAGCCGTTTGAACTGAGCCATGGCATTCTTTGCCGGAGTAATGTCCCTGTCCACCGTATCCATCTGATTGAACCAGCACAGGCCGATTTGATTGATGACATAAGGAACGGCTTCATTTCTGGGGTGCATTCTTTCGAATTGATCATAGGCAGCGATGGCCTGATCATATTCTTTGAGTTGAAAATGGGCATCGGCAATTTTCAACTCCGCCAGAATGGCATATCGGGAAAACGGATACCAGTCTTTCAGATCCGTATATTCGGTAATCGCTGCTCTGTACTTTTCGTTCATGAATGCAGAAGCGCCGTCGGCCGCCAGTTGATCCGCGGTTTTTTCCATTCGCCGGGAACTGTCGAACAAAGCGCATCCAGACACCAGAAAAGCCAGACATATCAGACAGATTATGGTTCTCATTTGATTATGTTCTCAAGATAATGTTCAGCGGAAACAGCTGCTATGGCACCATCGCCCACAGCAGTGGACACCTGCCGTAATGGGGTGTCTCTCACATCACCGACAGCAAAAACCCCGGAAACGCTGGTCTGCATTTTGGCATCGGTTCGGATAAAACCATAGGCATCAGTGTCTACCGCATCTTTTAAAAAGTCCGTGTTGGGAAGTGTCCCCACCCAGATAAAACACCCATCGGCTTTTAATGTTTTTTCCTCGCCGGTTTTGACGTTTTTCACATGCACGCCTTCAATACCGAAAAATCCGTCTACACCGGTGGCAACCGTATCCCAGAGAATTTCGATTTTATCGTTGGCAAAAGCTCTTTCCTGAAGAATTTTGGTGGCCCGCAATTCGTCCCGGCGATGGAGCAGATATACTTTTTTAACAAATTTTGTCAGGTAAATCGCTTCCTGTACGGCTGTGTCTCCACCCCCGACCGCCACCACGGTTTTTTCCTTGAAAAAAGGGGCGTCGCAGGTGGCGCAAAAAGAAATGCCTTTGCCCATATACCGGTCTTCACCGATGCCCAGTTTTTTAGGAGATGCGCCCGATGCAATAATCAGGCTTTTGGCTTTGATCCGTTTGTCCTGAAGCACCACTTCCTTGACATCCGGTGTCAAAGCCAGAGAATGCACTTCAGCCGTATCTATTTTCAGGCCGAATGCTTCGGCCTGAATTTTCATCTTTTCAGCCAGATCAAACCCGCTGATTCCTTCGGGAAAGCCGGGATAGTTTTCAATCCAGTCCGTGACAATGATCTGTCCTCCGGGAACGGCTTTTTCTAGGAGCAGCACATTCAATCTGGCTCTGGCCGCATAAAGTCCGGCGGTAAGTCCGGCCGGACCGGCACCGATAATTACAAGATCATAATCGAAAGCGCTCATGCCATGATCTCCTTACAGGACCTTCTTGATGGTTTGTTCCAGTTTTTCCTTGGCAACCATTCCGGTGATCTGATCCGCGATTTCACCATTTTTGAAAAAAATCAGGGTGGGGATCGCCTGAACCCCATATTTGCTGGGGCTGAGAGGATTTTCATCCACATTGATTTTGGCGAACGTCATCTGATCCCCATAGGTTTTTTCCAATGCCTCAACTGTGGGTGCGATGGCTTTGCAGGGGCCGCACCAGGGTGCCCAGAAATCGACCATGACTGGTTTTTCAGAGTTCAACACTTTTTCTTCAAATCCATCGTCGTCAATTTCAATGATTTTATCGGTCATAATTGTGTCCTAATTATTGTTAATGGGTTAACAAAAAACCGTGCATGAATCAATCATGCACAATATGGGTAAATATAGGTGCCCCAGGGATATTTGTCAAATAGTGAATGGGTGGGTGTGACATTTGTCGTCCGGTTTCTCATCGGGGGGAAAAATTCAGGCCCCGAAACCCTGTGGCAACAGGGCCGGGGCCTGGTTTGTCAAGATCAATCAAGGTATCAAAATCCGCAGGTTCGGTAAATGGAAATTACCAGTTTTCTCCCAGTACCTCAAAATGGGCTTTTTCATGGGCACATGCCGGGCACATGTCCGGAGCTTCAGCGCCTTCATGCAGATACCCGCAGTTGCGACACCGCCAGGTGACCGGTGTGTCTTTTTTAAAAACTTTGCCGGCTTCAATATTGGCTGCCAGGTCCTTATACCGTTTGTCATGCTGTTTTTCCGCAACAGCGATGGCTTCAAACACGGCGGCAATTGCATCAAATCCTTCTTTTCTGGCAGTGGCGGCAAATTCCGGATACATTTCATTCCATTCGTACGCCTCGCCTTCAGCCGCAGCATAGAGGTTTTCAAGCGTGGTGCCGATGACACCTGCCGGAAACGCAGCAGCGATTTCAACTTCCCCCCCTTCCAGGAATTTGAACAATCTTTTGGCATGCTCTTTTTCCTGGTTGGCGGTTTCCGTGAAAATGTCTGAAATTTGAACATATCCTTCTTTTTTGGCGGCACTGGCAAAATAGGTGTACCGGTTTCTGGCTTGAGATTCACCGGAAAAAGCGGTTAAAAGATTCTTTTCAGTCTGGGTTCCTTTTAATGAGCTCATTTTTTTCTCCTTGAAAATGGTTCTAAAAAATTAAGATGTTATCCAACCGCCGTAACCTTGTCGGGGGCATGGTTTCGGCATCGGGCACAATATCCGGTCAGGCAGAGCCGTTTTCCGGTGATTGTGAATGAACGGGTGATGTCATCCGGCAGTTGAATGTGTTTCAGTTCCGGAGCATGGAAATCAATGATGGTGTTGCAAGACAGACAGTAAAAATGGTGATGTTCATCCAGGTTGGGATCAAACCGCCTGGGATCTCCCTGTCCTTCCACGACATCGATAATACGTATTCTGGCAAAGGTGAGCAGGGTGCGGTTCACCGTATCCAATGAGATGTTTGGAAAATCCGTGAGAAGCTGTTTATGGATTTTATCTGCACAGGGGTGATCGGTTGCCTTTTTGAGTGCCTTGTAAACGGCAACCCGCTGAGGCGTGACCTTGAGCCCATGGGCTTTACATAACTGTGTGAACCGGTCCACATTGATTTCCTTTGTTTTATTCATCTAAATAATTAAATAGGATTAATAATCAATTGTCAAGAAAAAACTGAAATTATTCATAGATTCTGGTGTGGATCAAGAGACAAAGTTTTCTTGGATAAAGGCGGTGATCTCATTGAAATGAATTTTTTCCACCCGGGCGGATCCGAGGGCTTCTAAAAAAACAAAAAACAAACCGTCTCCCTGTTTTTTTTTATCCTGTTTGACGGCACTATCGATTTTATCCGCCGCATAATTCAGATCAGTGGGCAGTCCCAATCCCTGGAGCAGGCGAATGATTCGGTCGGTATCCCGGACACAAAGCTGTTTTTTATCATATGAAAACCGCGCGGCAGCAACCATGCCCCGGGAGACCGCTTTGCCGTGTCCCGATGGGTCCAGTTTTTCAATGGCATGGCCTAAGGTATGGCCGAAGTTCAGCTTTCGTCGGGCCCCGGATTCTTTTTCATCCTCCTGCACCACCCGGGCTTTGATGGCCACGCAACGGGATATCAGGTGAAAAATGATTTCCGGATCCAGGGCCAGCGCTTTTTTTTGATTTTTTTCCAGAAAAGTCAGCATGTCAGTATCCGCAATCAGCGCATGTTTGACAATTTCGGCAAGGCCATTGGAAATTTCAGGTGCCGGCAACGTGGTGAGCATTGCCGGGTCGCAGATCACAAACCGGGGCTGATTGAATACACCGGCCATGTTTTTGTAATCAGACACATTTACCCCGTTTTTTCCCCCGACACTGGCATCGACCTGTGACAGCAAAGAGGTGGAGACAAATCCAAAGGCCACCCCCCGCATGAAAACAGATGCGACAAAACCTGTGATATCGCAGACAATACCACCGCCGATGCCTAAGATGAAAACCGATCGATCACACCCCAGTTCCATGAGCTGATCCAGGATGAACGCCACCGTGGTCAGGGTTTTGATCTTTTCTCCGGTACCGATGCATATCACGGGTGCCTCAGGAAAAGCATGGGCATAATGTGCCTTGATGTTGTGATCAGTGATGATCACCAGGGGCTGATCCGGAAGATAAGCGGCAATATCGGACAAATGCGCGCCCACATGAATCGCTGAAGCACCTTGCTGGCCTGAGATATGATACGTCTTTATCACGAGGATTCAATCACGGTACGGATATCGGTCAGTTTTTTCATGGTTTGTTCAAACTGGTCCGGATACAGCGACTGGCCACCGTCACTCAAGGCTTCTTCCGGATGATTATGAACCTCTATCATCAGGCCGTCTGCTCCGAGTGCTGCAGAAGCACAGGCAAGGGGAATGACCAGGTCTCTGACACCGGCTGCGTGACTGGGGTCCACGATAACGGGCAAATGGCTTTCTTTTTTCACTGCCGGTACCACGGACAGATCCAGCGTGTTTCTGCTGTGTCGAACAAACGTCCGGACCCCGCGCTCGCACAGAATCACGTTTGCGTTTCCTTCTTCCATGATATATTCCGCCGCCATGAGCCATTCCTGAAGCATGGCAGACATGCCCCGCTTCAGAATAATCGGTTTTTTCGCTTTTCCCGCCCGCCGCAACAGTGTGAAGTTCTGCATGTTTCTTGTGCCGATCTGGATGATATCCGCACTGGCTTCCACCATGTCAAATGTTTCCACATCCATCACCTCGGTTACCACGGGCAGTCCGGTTTCTTCTCTGACACGGGTTAAATATTCCAGTCCCTGCTGCCCTAATCCCTGAAAAGAATAAGGAGAAGTTCGAGGTTTGAACGCCCCGCCCCTGAACAGTTTGGCGCCCGCTTTTTTTACGGCTTTGGCAATGGCCAGCACCTGATCCAGGGATTCAACCGCACAGGGACCGGCAATGACAGGCATGGTGCCGTTGCCGAAAACCGCTTCCCCGACGCAGATCTGGGTGTTTTCCTGTCTGAATTCCCGGCTGACAAGTTTATAGGGTTTTGTCACCGGAATGACCTCCTTTACACCATCGAACCCCAGAAAGTGGCCGGCGTCCACAGAGCCGCTGTTATACAGGATTCCGATGGAAACCCGGTCTCCTCCGGGAATAGGTCTGGCAGTATACCCTTTTTTCTCAACCGCCGCAACAACAACCTGGATTTGATGATCCGTTGCATTTTTTTTCATTACGATTAACATGGCATGACCTCCAACTTTAGGCGTTTTACCAGCATTTACAAAGGAGGGCAATATAAAATACAACCCGCCGGTTGTTTCTATACAAAAGAACGCCCTGTGTTTGCGTATTATAGGCTTTGTTGTGCCGGTGTCAATGGAAAAAGTTTGCTTTTTCATTCCGGGTTTTAAATTTGCGTAAAAACACGATTAGGGATTCATTCCTTGACAGGATATAATGGATCTCTTATATATTTGCTCAATATTTAAGCAGGAGAAAAAGGCATTACTGAACCGATATCATGATAAATTTTGAAAACGCGGCACCTGTTAAACTGAAGGGCGTTGGTGGCGGGTTATGGGTTACCCTGGATATTTCCCGTCCCAAAGTTGAGCTGATCGCTGAATTAGATAAGCTGTTTGAAAAATTGAAACATCTGGCGGTCAATGCCAGTGTCGTCATAGACATGGGAGATGCCCAGGGTCAGGAAGATTTTTTTTTCCTGATTAAAACCAGACTCATTGAAAAATTCGAGGTGGGACGGGTAACAACCTCTCCCCAGAAACCATCTTCTCCTACCCAAAGAATCCGTCAGCGGGACCTTTCCAGGGGGTGGAACCATCATCGCAGCGATGTTCTGATGCTCAGAGGCAGGGTCCGTTCCGGTCAGAAAATTGAAACCGCCCGGCATGTGGTGATTTACGGAGATGTGAATCCGGGAGCTGAAATTATTGCCGGTAAAGATATTATTGTTTTAGGACGACTGGCAGGAAAAGTGCACGCAGGCAATCCGGAAAATGAGGATGCCATTGTGTTCGCCCTTGCCTTTGAACCCACAGTGATAAAGATTGCCGCAGTCACGGTCACCGGCAGTGAACAATCCTGTCATACCGTGCCGGTATTCGCCAGTATCAGGGATGGCGGTATTCTGGTACAAGATTATATGAAAACAAATCCGTTCCGGAAAATGCCCTGGCCGGCGGTCGTTTAATTTATACTTTAAACAGTTGAGGTGTTGATTTGCAAGGTAAAATCATTGTTGTCACATCCGGAAAAGGCGGTGTGGGAAAGACCACTGCCACATCTTCCATCGGCGCTGCCCTGGCCCTTGAAGGAAATCGGGTGGCTATCGTGGATATGGATATCGGACTGCGGAACCTGGATGTGGTCATGGGGTTGGAAAACCGGATCGTTTTCAATATTGTGGACGTGGTCCTGGACCGCTGCAAAGTGGAACAGGCAGCCATCAGGGACAGACGGATTGAAAACCTGTTTCTGATTCCCGCTTCCCAGAGTGATAACAAAGATGTACTGACCACGGCAGGCGTGGAACGGGTCGCCAAGCAGCTGCGGTCCCGGTTTGATTATATTATCATGGATTCACCCGCCGGAATTGAACGGGGGTTTGAAAATTCCGTGGTGGCAGCGGATGAAGCTCTGGTGATCTGTACGCCGGATGTGTCCGCGGTCAGGGATGCGGACCGGGTGATCGGATTGCTGTATGCCCGGTCATTGAATCCCAGGCTGATCGTCAACCGCATCGAGCCGGCCCGGGTGACGCGTGGAGAAATGCTCAGCCATGATGATGTGATGGAAGTGCTGTCCATCGACCTTGTGGGGCTGGTTCCCATGGATGAAAAAGTGTTGATTTCTTCCAATACCGGGGCCCCGCTGGTACTGCAAAATGATTCAAAAGCCGGGGCTGCATTCCGGCGGATTGCCAGGCGATTGAACGGAGAAGAAGATCTGCCCATTGAAATGCCCGTCTATAAAACCAGTATGTGGCAAAAAATAAGCAAGACTTTCGGGTTAAAATAAGAAGGAGAAGTCGCATGCTCAGCGGATTATTGAAACGGTTCACCGGTAAAAAAAACAGTAAGGATGCCGCCAAAAAACGTCTCCAATTTTCTTTGATTTATGATAAACTCGAGGTCAACGATACCACCTTGACAGATCTTCAGCAGGATATTGTGGATGTGATTTCAAAATATTTCGAGATTGACAAAGACGCATTGGAGTTGAAAGTCAAGCGGGATGACGATGTGTCGGCCCTGGTGTTCAACACCCCCATCCTTCATGTCAAACGAAAACGGGCGTAATTTTTTTTGTATCTTTGTTTTATTTGCCCGCCGGGAAATATATTTCCCGGCGGGCGTTCTTTTAAATGGAAAAACGGGTCATTCCCCGACATGGGTTGTACGGATGCCCAGTTCCAGCAGCTGAGCCGGTGACGCGGTGGAAGGCGCTTCGGTCAAGGGACAGGTGGCTTTCTGGGTTTTGGGGAATGCAATGACATTCCGGATGGACTCTTCCCGGCATAAAAGCATGATCAGCCGGTCCAGGCCAAAAGCGATCCCCCCGTGGGGAGGGGCACCGGAATCCAGGGCATCCAACAGAAATCCGAATTTTTCCCGGGCCTGTTCCTCTGATATGCCCAGACAGCTCAATACCTTTTCCTGGAGCGCTGTATCATGGATACGAATGCTGCCGCCGCCGATTTCAATGCCGTTGAGCACCAGGTCATAGGCCCGGGAGTTGACTTCAAGAGGGGCCGTGTCCAGTTTGGGAATGTCTGTTTCACTGGGAGCGGTAAACGGGTGGTGCAGGGCCTGGTAGCGTTTTTCTGTTTCATCGTATTCCATCAGCGGGAAATCGGTCACCCAGGTGAAGGAATATTGATCTTCCGGAATCAGGTTCAGACGCCGGGCCAGCTCATTTCTTAACTGACCCAGGGCTTCGTTGGCAATGACCGGCTGGTCTGCCACAAAAAATACAATATCTCCCGGTTCCAGATCCAGACGGTCTGTCAGGGCCTGTTTTTCATCATCTGTGAAAAATTTGGCAATGGGTGACTGCCACTGGTCCTCCTTGATCTTGATCCAGGCCAGCCCTTTTGCCCGGTACACAGCGGCAAATTCCGTGAGATCGTCAATCTGTTTTCGGGTAAAGGATGCGCAGCCTTTGGCATTGATGGCCTTGACCAGACCGTTGCTTTTGACCACGCTGGAAAACAGTTTGAATCCGGTGTGTTCAACGATATCGGAAACATTCACCAGCTCCAGATCAAACCGCAGATCCGGCCGGTCCAGGCCGAAACGATCCATGGCCTGGGCATGGGTGAGCCTGGGAAAAGGAGTTTTCAGGTCCAAATTCAACACGTGTTTAAAAATAGCCGTAATCAGCCCTTCAGCCATTTCCATGATCTGTTCTTCATTCACAAAAGACAGTTCCATGTCGATCTGGGTGAACTCCGGTTGACGATCCGCCCGCAGGTCTTCATCTCTGAAACATTTGACGATCTGGTAATACCGGTCGAAACCGCTGATCATGAGCAGCTGTTTGAACAGTTGCGGCGATTGGGGCAGGGCATAAAACTGACCCGGGTTGACCCGGGAGGGAACCAGATAATCCCGGGCCCCTTCCGGTGTGGACTTGGTTAAAAAAGGGGTTTCAATATCGATGAATCCGTTGTGATCCAGATAATTTCGGATGGCCATGGTGGCTTTGTGACGGGCCAGGATATTGTGTTTGAGCTGGGGACGTCTCAGGTCCAGATACCGGTATTGAAGCCGGATGTTTTCCGAGGCTTCCACCCGGTCTTCAATGAGAAAAATAGGGGTTTTTGCTTTAGAAAATATTTTAAGTTCTTCCACCAGGATCTCTATGGCGCCGGTGGCCATCTTGGGATTGCGCATATCTGCCGGCCGGGCTGCTACTTTTCCTTTGATCCCTAAGACAAATTCGCTTCGGATCTCCTGGGCTTTTTCATGGACTGCCGGTGAAATCAACGGATTGAAGACCACCTGAGTGATGCCTTCCCGGTCCCGAAGGTCCACAAAAATGACCCCGCCATGGTCCCGGCGGTGCTGGACCCATCCCATCAGCACCACGGTTTTGTCAATGTCTGTTTCCCGAAGATCGGCACAAAAATGGGTTCGTTTCATATTTCCTAATAAATCACTCACCAGGTCTGTCCTCTATATTTTAATAATTGGGTTATTTGTGTTTCAACACAGCTTCGATTTCAGGAACCAGCCGGTCCATGGAGATGGAAACCTGTTCTTTGGTTTTCATGTTACGAAGAATCAGTGCATTGTCGTTAAGTTCCGTTTGTCCGGCAATGAGTACATACCGGGCATTGAGTTTATCCGCCCGTTTCATCAGGGCTTTCAGGCTTTTTCCCCTGAAGTCCGTGTCGGTTTTGATACCTGCCTGGTTCAGGTCGCAGGACAGGTGATAGGCTGTTTCCATGGCCGCATCGCCCAGCGCCACAATGAACAGGTCCGCTCCGGGGTCTGCCGGCATGGGTGTGAGTTGTTCCATGATTTCCACCAGCCGGTCAAACCCGATGGCAAATCCAATGGCAGGGGTGTCGGGTCCGCCCAGTTGTTTGACCAGACCGTCATATCTGCCGCCCCCGGCCACAGCGCTCTGGGCGCCCAGGCTGGTGGTCTGAATTTCCCAGGCCGTGCGGGTGTAATAGTCCAAGCCCCGCACCAACGAGTTATTCACCGAAAAATCCACCCCCTGTTTTTCCAGGGTGGTTTTCACGATATTGAAATGGTCTTCACAGGCCGGACACAGGTGATCCACCGTGGCCGGCGCACCGATCAGGGCCGCCTGGCAGGTCTGTATCTTGCAGTCCAGCACCCGCAGCGGGTTTCGCGTCATCCGCCGGGTGCAGATCTCACACAGATCCTGCTTTCGTTCTTCCAGAAAATCCAGCAACGCCCGGGTGAACTTCGGCCGGCACTCCGGGCATCCCAGACTGTTGATCTGGGCGGTCAGTCCGGTCAGCCCCAACCGTTTAAACAACTGGTGCAGCAGAAAAATCAGTTCACAGTCCACATAGGCGGAATCCACACCAAACACTTCCGCATCGATCTGATAAAACTGGCGGTACCGTCCTTTCTGGGGTCTTTCCCGCCGGAACATAGGCCCGGTCATGTAAAATTTTCTCACCGGTTCCGTGGCATACAGTTTGTGCTGAATGTATGCCCGGCAGATGGAAGCGGTGGCTTCCGGCCTCAGGGTCAGCTTGTCCCCGTTCCTGTCGTCAAAAGTGTACATCTCTTTTTCGACAATATCAGTGGTCTCTCCGATACTCCGGGCGAACAACCCGGTTTTTTCCAGAATCGGGATGCGGATTTCCTGGTATCCATAAGCGTTGAACAGCTCAACAGCCAGATTTTCAACTTTCTGCCACAGCCGGATCTGTTCCGGCAGGATGTCTCTGAACCCTCGGATGGTCTGCATGGTTTAAGTCTTCATGTATGGGTTTTTTGCCAATTTTTAATACAATCGATCAATATAGTTTAAAAACCGCTTGTGAGTCAATTATTTTCTGATTTTCACGGAATTGGCGTGGGCGGTCAATCCTTCAATCTCTGCCAGCCGGATCACATCTTCTGCCTCATTTTCAAAGGCGGTTCTTGAATAGTGAATCAGGCTGGTTTTTTTGATGAAATGGTCCACACTCAGGGCCGAAGAAAACCGGGCCGTGCCGGCTGTGGGCAGCACATGATTGGGACCGGCAATGTAATCGCCCATGGGCTCCGGGGTATAATGTCCTAAAAACAGGGCCCCGGCATTCTGGATCCGGTCGATATAGTCAAACGGGGCAGATACCATCAGTTCGAGATGCTCCGGCGCCAGCTGATTGGACAGATCAATACCGGTCTCGATATCCGGCACCAGCATGATGGCACCGAAGTTGTCAATGGACTGCCGGGCCGTATCCTGTCTTGCCAGTGCGCTGAGCTGCCGTTCCAGGATGGAAGCGGTCTGTTCGGCCAATTTTCTGGAATCGGTCACCAGAATGGCGGAGGCTCTGGCATCATGTTCGGCCTGGGACAGCAGGTCCGCAGCCACAAATTCCGGGTTGGCCGTGTGATCCGCAATGATGAGAATTTCACTGGGCCCGGCGATCATGTCGATGCCCACGGTGCCGGCAACGATTTTTTTGGCCAGAGTCACATAAATATTGCCCGGTCCCACAATGACATTCACTTTGGGCACCTGCCGGGTACCATAGGCCAGAGCAGCTATGGCCCAGGCACTGCCGGCCTTGAACACCGAAGTAATGCCCATTTTTGCCGCCGCTGCCAGAATATGGGGATTGACTTCACCATTTTCCATGGGCGGGGTCATCAAAGCAATGGTGGACACACCCGCCACTTTGGCAGGGATTCCTCCCATGAGCACGGAGGACACCAGCGGGGTTTTCCCGCCTTTGGCGCCCGGGACATAAATGCCGGCAGCTCCGACCGGACGTACCAGCTGTCCCACAATGACCCCGTTTCTCGGGGTGTCGATCCATGCGTTCTGCTTCTGTTTTTCATGGAACCGGGTGAGCTGATCAATGGCCCGTTTCAGGGAATCCAGAAATAGAGGGTCCACGGATGCCAGGGCATGTTCAAACTCGGCATCCGTCACTTTCAGCGTATCCTGAGTGACGGCCCCGGAATCAAACTGGTTGGTGTATGCCACCAGGGCCTCGTCTCCCCGGGTTCTGACATCATCGATAAACGCCTGTACATTGTCATAATCGGCTTTGGAAAACCCAAGGCCCCGGTCAATGATGTTCCGGACACGCGCCCGGACGTCGGCGGAAGGATATTCAAACAGTTTCATGATAAATAAGGCTTTATTTTGTTAAGTGATTTAAAAACTGGCTTATTTTCAATATTGAAGGAAAGATATACCAGAACAGGCAGGATAAATCCAGAGAATCACATCAGGGCGAAAATTTTTTTCGCCCTGATGCAGGAGTCAGAAGAGAATACCTTGAATTTAGAAGTTCAGGGTTTTCTGAAGGTCTTCAATGGTGAAATCCCACGGTACATTGTGCGGGGGCACCGGTTCGTTAAACATTTCCGGCAGCTGATCGTCGATTTCAGTAAAACCGGCCTTTTTGTTGAATTCTTTTTCATTTCTGAGAATGGATTTCCCCAGTTCCAGAATATCATCCGGGGTCAGGTTCAGGCCGTACCGGGCATTGAGCATCTGGGCAATGGTGGGCAGGCCGTCTTCATTGTCGAGAACCGCAAACGCCACAAACAGACAGAGCCCGGCCGCATCCACGGCAGCGGTTGCGATCTGCAGTCCCTGGGACAGTTCGATGTTGCCTTCATTTTTGTGGGGATCGATGGTGCCGCCGACGCTCAGAATATTGGCGGTGACGCCATATCCAGCCGTATGATCCGCGCCCATGGGTGTGGTGGCATAGGTGACGCCGACGCCTTTGCAGGTTCTGGGATCATAGGCCGGCAACGCCTGTTTTTTCACCACCGGAACCCGGTCCACGCCCAAAGCGTCCCCGGTGAACAAGGCCCCGTTTCCGATGATTTTGCCTTCGGGTGCGTATTCCCCCACTTTGGACAGCAGGTCAATGGCGGCCTGGCCGTCACCCCAGGGAATCATCCCGCCTTCCATGGCAATACCGATGGTGACCCCGGTTTCAATGGTGTCTAAACCGAAATCATCACACATTTTATCCAGAGTGGCAATTTGATCCATATCCTGGATGGTGGTGTGGGCACCGAAGGCCCAGATGGTTTCATACTCAAACCCGCAGGTCAGGAAATTGCCGTCTTTGCCGTGATAGACATTGGAGCATTTGATCACACATCCGGGATGACAGGCTTCGGTGGTGATGCCGTTGCGTTTTTCAATGGTTTCCGCCATGGTTTCGCCGGAAATGGCCTGGGCATGGTCGAACCGGCCGGATCTGAAGTTTTTGGTGGGAAGGGTCCCGGCTTCGTTGATGACATTCACCAGTACGGCCGTGCCCAGAGCCGGCAGGCCTTCACCGGTGACCGGATGGTTTCTCAGCATTTCCACCCATCGTTTGTTGGCGGCCTTGAACGCATCCGGATCCTTGATTTCCACCCGGGGCGCACCAGAATCATCCACCACGATGGCCTTGATTTTTTTGGATCCCATGACCGCACCTAAGCCCCCTCTGCCATGTGCCCGTCCGGGACGGCCGTTCATGTCCGCCTGGTTGATGGACGCGCCTTTCAGGCATTGTTCACCGGCCTGGCCGATACTTAAGACGCCGACGTTTTTACCGTATTTGTTCCACAGGGTTTCCATGACCGCATAATTGCCTTTTTTGACCAGATCGTCTGCGGATTCAATGGAAACACCGTCTTTGTCAATTTTGATCAGGCTGTAATCGTTGCCTTCGGGTTTGTCTTCCAGAACCAGGGCGGTGATTCCCAGTTTTGCCAGTTTCTGGGACACAAGTCCTCCGGCGTTGCTTTCCTTGATTCCGCCGGTTAACGGCGATTTGGCGCCGGCGGAAAGCCTTCCGGAATCTGCGGCCGGAGATCCGGACAGGACCCCGGGAGCAAAGATGAGTTTGTTGTTTTTTCCCAACGGATGGCAGGTGGCCGGGACCTCATCCAGAATCATTTTGGATGTCAGGGCTCTTCCGCCTAAGCCGGCATAGGTATCCGGTGTCTCTTCAAAGTTGAATGTTTTTTCTTTGGTGTTGATTCTCAATAACTTTCCCATGTTTCCTCCTTGGCAAGATTGTTGGACATGTGACAATGATTTTTCTGAACGGTTTTGTCCAGTATCTGTGATTTTTTTTGTGACGATGTTTTTCAGTCCCAAGTGACCCGTGCCCCGGAAATCAAAACATCTGTATTTTTCAGTTATGCCATGACAATAAATTTTAGTCCAGTATAAAAAAACGGTTTTTACTTCCGGGGAACAGGTTATTGTAACCGGCCGGATTCAGACAGTTCTATCAGGCCTTCTTTGTCCAGAATGTCGATGGTCTTTGTCTGCACTAGTATCAAACCGGTATCCCCCATTTTTTTGAGCATTCTGGAGATGGTTTCCGGTGTGGTGCCGATAAGGTTGGAAAGCTGGGCTTTGGAGATGGGAAGACGGACCCGGACAGGGTTTTTCTGTTCTTTGGATAATGTCAATATGTATGCAGCCAGCCGGGCCGGCACCTCCTTGAGGCTCAGCGCTTCGATCTGGATGGTAAAGGCCCGCAGCCGTCTGGAAAGATCGGCCAGCATGTTCATGCTCAGGGCCGGAGTGGTGGTAATCAGTTCAACAAACCGGTCTCGGGGTAAAAAAATAATATCCGAGGGTTCCAGGGTCATGGATGAAGCGGGAAAGCTCTTGCCCTGAAATACCGGCACTTCTCCGAACGTGTGACCCGGGCCGAAAATATGGAGAATCTGTTCTTTGCCATCCAAAGACAGCTTGAAGACTTTTATTTTTCCGGTTTCGACAATATAGATGCCATCGCCTTTGTCACCGTCGTGAAAAATCATGTCTCCACGTTTGAAAGTCAGTCGGACGGCAATGCTGGATAGGATTTTCAACTGATCATCGGACAATCCGGAAAAAAGGGGAATGGTCTTTAAAATATCGATACCGGTCACAGCTCCTGTATTTTTGATTAACGATCCGCGGCCATTGACACTTTTTTAAAAATCGCCAAAAATAAATGATCCCCTTGATTCAGATCAAGGTATTTCATTTCGTTTTATAGTAGGTTTGCATCAGATTGTAAAGCAGATTGCCGGATGAATGAATCGATAAACAAATCAATAATAAGAAGGAAGGTGGCGTATGAAATGTCCGGGACAAGATACCCAGTACTGGGACCAGAACGCGATTTTTGAAACCCAATGTCCGGAATGCGGACATCCCATGGAATTTTTCAAGGATGATGCCACCCGGCGATGCGGTCACTGCCACAAGAAAATTGTGAATCCGAAAATGGATTTCGGGTGTGCGGCATATTGCAAGTATGCTGAACAATGCCTGGGCACATTACCGGAAGAGTTTGTGGCCCAGCAGGAAGATCTGTTGAAAGATCGGGTGGCGGTGAAGATGAAACAGTATTTTGGTACGGATTTCAAACGGATCGGCCATGCCGGGCGGGTGGCCCGGTATGCGGAGAAAATTGGTAAAAAAGAAAAAGCCAATTTGGCGGTGGTGCTTTGTGCCGCGTATCTCCATGATATCGGCATCAAAAATGCGGAAAAAAAATATGGGTCCGCCGAAGCAAAATATCAGCACATCGAAGGTCCGCCCGTGGCCGGAAAAATTCTGGAAGATCTGGGAGCCAAGGAAAAGCTGATCACCGAGGTGTGTGACATCATTTCACACCATCATCATCCCAAAAATTCGGAAACCATTAATTTTAAAACGGTCTATGATGCGGATATTCTGGCCAATATGGAAGACTGCCGGGGAAAAGAGCAGATCGATGCAGACACCCTGGCCCGGAAAATCGATGGCATTTATCTGACGGATGCGGGAAAAGACCTGGCTCGCCAGATTTTGATTCAAAAAGGATGATAATCCACAGCGTATAACCGATACATAATTATAAAGGAACAGAATCATGAAAGTACTTAGAAAAATAATTGAAATCGATGATGAAAAATGTGATGGGTGCGGCAATTGTGTGCCGTCTTGTGCAGAAGGCGCCATTCAGATTGTGAACGGCAAAGCGCGTGTCATTTCAGACAAGTATTGTGACGGATTAGGGGCCTGTCTGGGCGAATGTCCCCGGGATGCATTGCATATTGTGGAAAGAGAAGCCGAAGAATTTGATGAGGCAGCGGTTCATGAACTGCTCAAACAACAGGCCCAGGCTGAAAAATCGACAGGTCAGAGAAAACCGGCCATGACCGGCGGCTGCCCGTCCGCAGCCTTGAAAACCTTTTCCGACACGTCATGCGACTGTGCCAATCAGCCCCGGGTGACCGGTTCCGGCGGTCCTTCCGCTCTGGGACACTGGCCGGTTCAGATTCGCCTGGTACCGGCCGGCGCGCCGTTTTTGAAAGATGCGGACCTGGTGATTGCCGCCGATTGTGTGCCCGTGGCTTATCCGTCGTTTCACAGGGATTTTCTGGCAGGCAAAGCAGTGATGATCGGGTGTCCCAAATTTGACGATACCCAGGGATATGTGGATAAATTGACGGATGTGTTTAAAAAATCCGGCATTAAAAGCATTACCGCCGTGATCATGGAAGTCCCCTGTTGTTCCGGACTGCCTCATATTATTCAGAAAGCACTGGAAAACAGCGGCATGGATATCCCTTTTTCACAGGTAACGATCAGCGCCCGGGGCGAGATCCTTTCATGACAAAGACCGGCCAAAAAAAGCCGGTGACCGGGTATGATGTGTCTGTGTGTTTCGGCAGCAAAGGGTGTCCCCATGTCGCTTTATCCACAGCGGATCTGGCAAGGAAATTGACCTTTTTGTTGACACAGGCGGATATTCCGGGATTTCTAAAATCATCTACCAACGGGAAGATCCGGCCCCATCATGAATTACGCATTGTGCTCAGTGATTGCCCCAATGCCTGTTCCCGCCCCCAGATCGCAGATATCGGTATCATCGGTGCGGTGGTCCCGGGGGTGGGAGATGCGGCATGTACCGGCTGTAACGCCTGTGTCCGAAAATGTCCGGACCGGGCGATTCGGTTGACAGACACATCAGATGGAAATAAAACACCGGTCATTGATATGAATTTATGCCAGAGATGCGGCCAATGTGTTCATGTCTGCCCGGGCCGAACCCTTGAACCGGTTCAGTCCGGATTCCGCATTTTGCTGGGGGGACGGCTGGGCCGGCATCCCCGGCTGGCCATGGAAATGCCGGGCCTTCATTCCCATGACCAGGTAGTGGCAACCGTTGAAACCTGTTTGAATTATTACAAAACCCATTCTCGAAACGGGCAGCGCTTTTCTCATCTTTTTTCTCGCATTGATCAGGTGTTCGCCTGATTTCTTTTGATACATTCCAGGAATCTGAGGCTTACCCTGTTCACGCGTGATCTGTCTGATATCCTGAGATTGTAAGAAAAATTACTACAGCATAATCAGAAATCTTCCAATTGATCCTTTACTTTCCCCTTGATAGAGTCGTATGAATAAAAAAATATGTGATCGTTTTTTTAACCCGTATTATTCAAGGAGGATTGTATGAAAGCAAGGCATCTTTTATTCATTGGAATGATTGCAGTCGTTTCCATGGTATGTTCCCAGACTGCGCTGGCCAAGGAAAGAATCGTGTTCGGCGGCGGTCCTGCCGGCGGAACCTTTCAGGTGGTGGCCAATGCCATCCAGGTGTATGACCCCATCAAAGAACTGTCTGATATCCGGGTTCAGGCCCAGTCTTCCGCCGGTTCTGTGGAAAATTTGAGAAAAACCGATGCCGGCCGTCAGCAGATGAGCGTGGTCTATTCCGGCCATGTGTATCAGGGCCGGAACGGCAAGATGAAAAATGACCCCAAAAAATATGAAAACGTCATGGCTGTGGCATTCCTGTATGGCGCTCCGGCCCAGCTGGTGGTCAAAGCCGGGTCAGGGATTAAAAGTGTCAAAGACCTGGAAGGCAAAAAAGTGGGTGTGGGTAATGCCGGATCCGGTGCATTTGCCAACTGTGAGCTGTTTTTCACCCATATGGGGATCTGGGATAAAATTGAAAGAAATGCCATGGGGTATAACGATGCGGCCCAGGCTTTCGGCAACAACCAGCTGGATGCATTCTGGCTGTTTGTGGGATATCCCACCGGCGCGGTCATGATGGCGGCCCAGACCAATGACATTGACATGGTCGATCTGGACAAGGATGCAGTATCTTCCGGATTTTACAAGGAATATCCATATTTTGCCAAGGTCACCATTCCTGCCAACACCTATAAAGGAGTGGACTATGATGTGAGTTCGTTTCAGGATGCCGCACTGTGGGTGGCCAACAAAGATGTGTCTGCCGATGCCGTCTATGAGATGCTGTCTCTCATCTATACCGACGAGGGACTGGCCCATATGGTTTCCCAGAAAAAAACGTTTAAAAGCATGTCTATTGAATCCGGCCCCACCGGCGTCGTCACCCCGTTTCATCCGGGTGCTGAGAAATTCTGGAAAGAAAAAGGGGTTTTGTAATACAGCAGCCTGACCCTTTTTATTAGAAATACCGGACACGGGACAAGGACGTCTGGTGTCCGGTAATTTTTTTTGGACCGGTATGCCTGTGACAACCATATCAGCAAATAGGAAAGCGGATTGTGTACCATAAATTAAATCGATTCGAGAAAATTTTTTTTGATATCTGTGCGGTGACACTGGTGCTGTTCTACGCATGGGCGGCCGTGGTCCAGCCCATGGCCACTCAGTATCACCGGGGTGTGTATGTTATCATAACGTATGTGCTGGTCTTCCTGCTCTATAAGGCAAAAACCACGATTGGCCGGATTCTGGACTATATTCTGATTGTTTTGTCGGTTGTCTGTGTCGGATACTGGATTATCATGTTTGAGGCTATCAACTACCGGACCGGGGCAGAAACCCCGGTGGATGCAGTTTTCGCCATTGTGGGGGTGCTTATCGGGATCGAGCTGGCCCGGCGGGTGGTGGGCAACGTGTTTGTCATCATGGGGGTGGTGTTTCTGGTTTACGGGGTTTACGGATACAAGGCCCCGGATCTGATCTCCCATGCCGGGGCCCCGTTCACGGAGTTGTGTGTCAGTATCTTCTATAAAAGTGATGGGGTGTTCGGGATCATGGCCAGTGTGCTGGCCACTTATGTGATCTTGTTTGTGCTGTTCGGCGCGTTTCTGGAAAAATCCGGGGCCCAGAAATTTTTCATTGACTGGCCCCTGGCGGCGGTGGGCCACCGCATCGGAGGTCCCGGAAAAGTATCGGTCATCGCTTCGGGCCTGTTCGGCTCCATTTCCGGCAGTGCCATTGCCAATACCGTGTCCACGGGCATGTTCACCATTCCCATGATGAAAAAAGCCGGATTCCGGCCCCATGTGGCCGGTGCTATCGAACCGGCCGCGTCAATCGGCGGGATGTTCATGCCGCCCATCATGGGGGCCGGCGGTTTTATCATGGCGGAACTGACCGGGCTGCCTTATTCCCACATCATGCTGGTGGCCATATTTCCGGCTTTTATGTATTTTTTTTCCGTGTTTGTCATGGTGCATTATGAAGCCAAAAAAGACAACGTGGTGGGGGAAAAATCCAAATTCAGTGCCATGGAAATTTTCAAGAAGCAGTGGTTTTACATTATGCCGCTGGTGATTATCACGGTGTTCATGCTGTATGGATTTTCTCCGGCCTATTCCGCGATTCTGGGTCTGATCACCTGTATTGCGATCTCATGGGTGAGAAAGGAAACCCGCATCGGCCCTAAGCGGTTTGTGGAAGCGGCCCGGGAAGGCACAGAAAACAGTCTGAAAATCGGTGCCACCGTGGGCGTCATCGGGATTATTATCGGGGTATTGACGTTTTCCGGCCTGATTCTGACCTTTGCCGACATTATGATCGATCTGGCAGGCGGGTCTTTGCTGCTCACCATTCTTTTGGTGGCCCTGGCCTCTCTGGTGCTGGGCATGGGGGTTCCGGTGACGGCCGCGTATCTGGTGACTGCCGTGGTGGCGGTGCCGGCCCTGACCCACCTGGGCGTGAACGAGCTGGCGGCTCATATGATCGTATACTGGCTGTCCCAGGATTCCAATATCACCCCACCGGTGTGCATTGCCGCGTTTGCCGGTGCCACTATTGCTAAAGCCAATATGTGGAAAACCGCGTTTACCTCTTTTAAATTTGCCAAATTTCTTTATCTGGGCCCCCTTCTTTTCGGATACGTGCCCGGATTCTCCCTGGACGGCAGCCCCATGGACATTGTCAAAGCGTTTGTTGCCATTATTATCGGTACATATATCTATTCCTGGTTTCTCAGCGGAATCTGGATTTCTTCTTTGAAAAATCTGTTTTCCAGAAAATCAGCTGCCTGATCCGGCCTGTTTTTGTCCGGCAAAAAGCCGTTTTCCTCGAGCGATCCATGCTTCCGGGGGAAGCGGCTTTTTTTATGCCCATTGTTCTGGCGAGCAAAATTTAGTTGCCATATCAACTTTTTTCAGTCATATTAAGTCCAAACTTACCAAAATCGCTGACAATTACCACGGTAATGGAAAAAATAGACATGAAACAGACTCAATTGGTACCTGAATTTACGGCTTCCCCTTCGGATACGCTGGAACTGGAAACATTTGAACGGGTTATTGACACATCCATTGCCTATCTGGTGGGCAGAACTTCCCGGGCCATCATTAAACGGCTGACCAAAAAATTTGCAGATGCCGGATTTGATGTCAGTTATGAACAATGGAGCATTCTGGTTCATTTATACCGAAAAGACGGACAAACCCAGCAGGAACTTTCCAACGTGTCGGTCAAGGACAAGGCAGCCATCACCCGGTTGCTCAATGTGCTGGAAAAAAAGAATATCGTGCTTCGTGTGCCGGACCGGTCCGACAAGCGCAGCAAACTGGTTTATCTGACACACAAAGCCAAATCTTTTCGGGATGATTTAATTGCCATGGTCATGGAGATGCTTGTGGAAGCGGAACAGGGGATTTCTCACGAGGAGATGGCCCAGTGTAAATCCACGTTAAATAAAATCTTCACCAATTTTTCCCGGCTGAATCTGTCGGATTAAAATTCCACCAGGCGATTCTGTATGGCATATCTGGACAGATCCGCGTTGTTTCTCAGGTTCAGTTTTTTCAAGAGCCTGGACCGATAAGTATCCACGGTTTTAACACTGATATTGTAAGTAATGGCAATTTCCCGGTTCGTACTTCCCGTGGCCAGTTTGCGCAATACCTGGAGTTCGCGCATGGATAAAGATTCCATGGCGTGTTTGTTTTTGTCGCCCCGAATGAAACGCAGGGCCAAGGCTTCACTGGCTTTTTCCGTCAGATACCGACCCCCGGAATGAATTTTTTTCACTGCCGCCACCAGCTGCTCGGGTGCGGACTGTTTGGTGACATATCCCATGGCGCCGGCTTCCATGGCCCGGATCACATATTGTTCTTCCTCATGCATGGTTAAAATAAGTACCGGGATTTTGGGGCAGTAACTGTTCATGCGCGCCACCACTTCCAGCCCATCCATGCCGGGCATGGATATGTCGATAACAGCCACATCCGGTTGTTTTGTCATGGCCAGATCAAAAGCGGTTTCTCCATCGGACGCTTCGGCAATGACCTTGATGTCGGAGCTGTCTTCCAGAACCCGCCGCAATCCGTCTCTGACAATACTGTGATCGTCGGCCAGCAACACAGTGATCATGACCATCCCTCCACGTTTACCTTGCAGGTGATTCGGGTTCCGCTGCCTATTTGCGACGTAATGTCCAGCCATCCGCCTGCCAGATTGGCCCGTTCCATCATGCCTTCCAGTCCGAAGCCGGTTCTGCTTTCGTCTGGATTAAAGCCGATACCGTTGTCTTCCACCGTCAATACCAGCCCTTTGGCATCGGTTCTCAATTCAACAATGATGGTGGTGGCTTTTGCATGGCGGATGGCATTGGTGACCGCTTCCTGGCCGATTCGGTAAAGGGCGGTGGCCAGCGTTTTATCGATCTGCGGGATGACATCCCGGCGAAAGACACAGGAGACATTGGATCGTTTTTCAAAATCAGATACCAAAGATTCCAGTGCATCTGACAAGCCCAGGTCATCCAGCACCCTGGGGCGGAGCCGATAAGCCATATCCCTGACGTCCTGAATGGTTTTGTCAATGAGCAGACTCATTTTTTCGGCCCGGTCCACGGCCTGATCCGGAGAAGATGTAAAATGGTTTTTCACCCACATCACATCGATGCGTAATGCGGTCAATACCTGCCCCAGATGGTCATGAAGCTCCCGGGCCACCTGTTCTTTTTCCCGTTCCTGGGAAGCAATGATGTTTTTGGATAAATTTTTCAGGCTGCTCTGGGCTTTTTCCAGTTGTGCCGTTCTCAGGCGCACCTGTTTTTCCAGATCATGGGAGTATCGGGCCAGTTTTTCCTTGGCATGTTCCAGATCTTTCTGGGTTCGGTTTTTTTCCGTCACATCCACACTTACTGCCAAAGAACGAACTACCCGGCCCGTCTCATCTCTGACCCCGTAACTGGAAAGAAGAATATCCATTTTATCTTTGCTTTTTTTCACATAGGTATAGGGGATATCTTTGAAAAACCCGGTGTTGAAAAATTGGGGAAAGACCTTTGACAAGGCAAATTTTTTGGATTCCGGAGTGAAAAAATCCGTCAAATGCCGGCCGATGACCTCATCTCGATCATATCCCATGACATCCACCCAGTGATCGGACACCCGGATAATTCTTCCTTTGGTATCAATGGAATGGAGCATGATCGGCGTTTTATGGTAAATATGTCGATATCTCTCCTCACTGATCCGCAGTTTTTCCTCGGCTGTTTTTCGCTGACTGATTTCTTTGGCGGCCTGTTGATACAGAAAAAAAACCAGGATGCCCGCCAGACTGGTAATAAAGATCACCCCCGGGCCGATCCCTTTGATGAACGGGGCGGAGAACTGCTTTTCAAGCAGTTTTTTGTTTTTCAAAGACACCACGCGCCAGTCAGGATACCGGGGTACTGACAAAGAGGTATATAGATATGCCTCTTTGTTTTGATCCGTGACCCGGTCTTTGGTCTGTGTCCGGCGGAATCCGGACCAGCCCCAGGGGCCGTTGCCGAATTGACGGGACTGGACAATCTGGTCTTTTGTTTCATTGTCCACAGGCCACAGCAGTTTAAACCGGTATCGGGATTGATTGCTGATGAAAATGATGCCATTGGGGCTGACAAAGAAAAGCAGATGTTCCGGGTTGGAAAACAAAGTGGTTTCCAGAAACTCAATGGAAGATTTTATCACGGCCACTCCGATGATTTCCTGTTTCTCGGGATGATACACCGGATGGCTGTAATAGACCCCCCGTTTCATGGAAGTGACGCCAAGGGCGAGGTAACTGTCCGGTTGCCCCTGGATGGCGGATGTGAAATAGGGTCTGAAAGAAAAATCATGGCCCACAAAACTGTCGAACTGATTCCGGTTGCTCGAACAGATGGTATTGCCCTTCAGGTCCATCAGATAGCTGACATCCAGTTCCAGGGATCGGGTAAACATATCCAGAATCTGGTTGGCTTTGAAAAGGGTTTCAAGGTTTGTGTCCACAAGAACGGTTTCCAGTTCTTTGATCCGGGACAGCACACGAACGGATTTGATGTGTTCAGACAGGGACGTCGCCAACTGGTCGGTCAGCAGTTTCAGCTGTGCAACCGCCTGGGTTTCCCCGGTCTGAATGCTGGCTTTACGAAACGAATAATAAAACAGCCATCCTCCCGTGGATACGGATAAAAAAGCAAAGATTGCCAGAATCATTATGATCAAACGAAGACGCATTTGTTACATATAGGCAGAAGTTTCATATTTTTTCAATTGAGAATATTTCAGGCATTGGATAAAATGAATCAAAAGGAGAATAATCATGCCGACAATTACGTTTAATGCATTTTCATTTTTACAAAAAAAACTTCAGCAGAATAATCTGCCTTTTTCCAATGTCTCATTGTCCATTCCGGATGGTACCACCGCTGAAATGCTGGTGCAGCAGATGCAGCTGACCCCCGAGGATGTGGAAGTGGTGTTTGTGAACGGCCGTGTCCAGCCTTTTTCAACGGTTCTCAAAGATCAGGATCGTGTGGCATTTGTTCCCCAGGGAACACCGGGACCCTACCGGGTGCTTCTGGGATTCAAAAACAAGCGTCATGGCTGAATCGTCAGATGTTGTCCGGACGTTTATTGCCATACCGTTGCCGGATGCTGTCAAACGGTTTTTATCAGATATCCAGTCGGAACTTAAATCAGCCGGATGGCTTGCTGCCTGGCCCAATCCGGAGAGATTTCATTTGACACTGAAATTTTTAGGTCCGATCCCCAGGGAGTTGCTGATACCCCTTCAATCTGTCATGGCGGCATTTTCCGGCGCATATCCGGCATTTACTCTGACAGCCGGGGGTATCGGTGTCTTTCCTAATGTCAGAAACGCCCGGATCGTATGGATCAGTATTCATGAACAGACAGAACATCTGATGCAGGTTGTGACGGATTTGGAAAAAAAGCTTCACCCCATGGGTATTCCGGCGCAATCCCGGCCATTTTTTCCGCATATTACTCTGGCGCGTATTAAAAAACCGGTCCGGCCGCATGATATGATTTCTGTGATCAAGCGTTTTGAAAGCAACTCTTCGCATGCGTTTCCGGTTAACCGCCTTGTCTTGTACAAAAGCCGGCTTCAACCGCAAGGCGCGGTGCATTCTCCATTGTTTCAGATCATGTTGAATCATTGAAACAATCAAGTCATTGTATTGCCCTGTTTTTTTAAATCAGCGCTTCCAGATCCAGATAGGTTTCCATATGTTTTTTCAGATGATCGTAATCCTTGTCTTTTTCAATGGCTGCGTCAATTGAAAAATCCAAAGGATGAGCCAATCCGATTAAATCAAACCATTTTTTGATAATGGTGTTGAAATCAAAAAATCCGTGAACATAAGTACCGGCCACTTGACCATTGTCTGCCAGGCATCCGTCGGTTTCTTTTACGGGGATGCCATTTCTGGAAACAATGCGGATAAACGGAACGCCGCCGGTCAGCTGCGTGGCACCCATGTGAATTTCATATCCTCTGCCATAGGCATCGCCCCATCTGAACTCGCTTAATGTGGTGGTTTTGGGGGATTGCAGCAGGGTTTGGACCGGCAGCAGTCCCAGTCCCCGGGTCTGTCCCGGGGAACCTTCCAGCCCGTTTGGATCTTTTACCCATTGTCCCAGCATCTGGTATCCGCCGCAGATGCCGAAAACATGGCCGCCCTTGCGCACATAGTCATTCAGCGGAGTTTCAAACCGTTCCATGACCCAGGTTAAGTCTTTTCGGGTATTTTTGGAACCCGGAATGATGATGGCGGTAAACCGGTCCAGCTGTTTTGGCGAATCAATGAAAACCGTTTGCAGGCCATGGATTCTGGCCAGGGCATGAAAATCGGTGAAATTGGCGATGTGGGGCAGTCTTAAGATAGCAACAGCAGGAATGTTTTTTTCTAATAACTTGAAATCATTTATTTTTTCTATTTCAACCGAATCTTCGGCATCAATTTTAAAATGAGAATACCAGGGCAACACCCCTAAAACCGGTTTGCCGGTGTGCTGTTCAATCCAAGCCATGCCTTGTCTGAACAAATCGATATCTCCCCGGAACCGGTTGATAATGATCCCTTTGACCATGTCACGATAATCATCCGGCAGGCAGGCCAGGGTCCCCACCACCTGGGCGAAGACCCCGCCCCGGTGAATGTCTGCGGTTAAAATGACATCGGCATCGGCATATCGGGCCATGGGGAAATTGACAATGTCCGTGTCCATGAGGTTGACTTCGGCACAGGATCCGGCCCCTTCCAGAACGATGCGGTCATATCCGGCAGCCAGGGCGTCAAACGCCTGACACGCTTTTTCAAAATAAAATGCTTTTCTGGTATGGTAATCCATGGCTGTGTGGTTGCCGTGAACCTTTCCGTTCAGAACGACCTGAGATTGTTTGTCTCCAAACGGTTTCAACAAAATGGGATTCATGTGTACATGGGGTGCGATCCGGGCCGCCTCGGCCTGAACGATCTGTGCCCGGCCGATCTCCAGGCCTTCCGGGGTGATGCCGGAATTATTGGACATGTTCTGGGCTTTGAAAGGCGCTACCCGCTGACCTTTGTCCGCCAGATACCGGCAGATGCCCGCAGCAATAATGCTTTTGCCCACATCCGATCCTGTACCCAGAACGGCAATGTTCGGTGCGTTCATTTTTCAATGCCTTTGCGGGCCGTGACTCCCTGATGATAATAGTGTTTAATCTCTTTCATCTCAGTGACCAGGTCCGCTCGGGTGATCACTGCGGCGGATGCGTCTCTGCCTGTGATCACCAGTTCCACATTATCCGGTTTCAGATCCATGAAACCCAGCAGTTCATTCTCGGTCAACAGCTGGCAGGTAACCGCCACATTGCCTTCGTCCACGATCACCAGGTCATGGGCATTGGCTTTCAAAATCCCGCACAATCGGGCATATCCCTTTCGGGCCGCCGCTTTTTCATCTTCAGACGGCATGCCTCTGACAAATTTGCCCATGCCGAACTGTTCCACGGTCACATTTTCAAATAAGGATAATGCCTTGATTTCCGAATAGGGTCCCTGCTTGAGGAACTGTCCCACAAACACCTGAAGCCCGGCCCCGGCCCCCCGCAGGGCCAGCCCTAACGCGGCCGTGGTTTTTCCTTTTCCGTTTCCTGTATATATTTGTATATATCCTTTCATGGCATCTCCTGAATTTTATTTGTCAGCATATGACAGCGAAGTGGTATGAAAATCAACCAAGGTGTTAAATGGAATGTATGGATGTGTTTCATGTGAAACATTCTTTGAGTCCCATGGCAGGGATATCGGGCCGACCCCCGGAAGGAAGAGGGAAAACAGAACCACCAGATATCCTGTTTTCCCTCCGGGTATGGCAACCGGTATACTGGAGAACATGAGTCATCCTGTCGTCAAGGCATTAAAAAACCCATATCAGCAGTACTGATATGGGAACCGTTTTTATCCTCATTTTGTTGATCACTCCAAGTCCTCGCTAGCATACGATCAACTGTTCAGGCAGGTCTTCTGACTTCCGGATCTTTTTACCAGCCACCCCTTCCCGTGTATGTCTCATCAGTGGTTGTGTGTGGCGTTCATCCCCGGTTACAGCGGCGGGACCGTCCCTGACTTTCACAGGGTTCCCTTTTAACTGCGTGGGCAGCACCTGAAACAATAAATCACCTTACCTGCTTGCCTTGGGAGTGTCAAGAATAAAATATGTATCCGGAAGGGTAGAACTGTCTGTATATATTGACATCTCAGGCAAACAATACGATAAAGACATTCAATGGGTTGCATGCGTTTGCGTTTCAAGCCCATTATCTGTATTTTAAATAAAAACCCATCAATTAACAGTATCTTGCCGAAAGTGTAGACGCATTTATGAAATTTGAAAATTATCCAATCGCAGCCGCTATAAAAAGAAATCTGGCCGCCGCCGGATTTAAACGGCCTACCGATATCCAGTTCAAGGCGATTCCCTGCATTCTCAAGGGAGAAGACGTGCTGGCCGTGGCCCAGACCGGTACGGGAAAAACCGCTGCCTTTGCCATTCCCGTTATCGATCGGATCCATAAGTCCAAACAATCCAGAGCCCGTGCCGGGATCCAGTGTGTTGTCATGGTTCCCACAAGGGAGCTGGCAGGTCAGATCGGCGCGGTATTCAATACCTTGTCCAGTCATACCCGGGTGAATCCGTTTGCGGTTTTCGGCGGCGTGGACCAGGACCGGCAGATCGCCCGGCTGAAAGACGGCATCGATGTGCTGGTGGCCACGCCGGGACGTATGTTTGATCTCATCAGCCAGGGCGCCATCTCTCTGTCCCGGGTGAACACCCTGGTGCTGGATGAAGCGGACCGGATGCTGGCCCAAGGGTTTCTGGAAGATATCCAGGCCATTAAGAAAAAACTGCCCCAGCGGCACCAGACCCTGTTTTTTTCCGCCACCATTGACAAAGAAATCAAGAAACTGGCGTTTTCCCAGGTAAGAACGTCTGCCATCCGGATTCAGATTGCGCCGGACTCTCCGGTATCCAGAAATGTCTCCCACTGGGTGGTGGAAATGGAGATGGATGACAAGCGGTTTTTTCTGCGGCGGTTTATCCGGGATCATGAAAACGAGCGCATCCTGGTGTTTGTCAGAACCAAAGTCAGAGCGGAACGGGTGGCCAAGGCGCTTGACAGGGATCACATTGCTTCGGCCACCCTTCACGGGGACAAGGATCAGGCGGAACGTACCCGGGTGCTGGCCCGGTTCAAGGCTGGAGAAGAACCCATTCTCATTGCCACGGATGTGTCTGCCCGGGGCATTGATATTCCCAATCTGGATTATGTGATCAACTATGATCTGCCGGACAACCCGGAAAACTATGTGCACCGGGTGGGCCGGACCGGCCGGGGCACACGCAAAGGTCAGGCGTTTTCATTTTGCAGCCCCAATGAAAAAACACTGCTGAATCAGATCCAGGCATTGATTAATGAAGAAATTCTCATTCAGCCGGTCACCCCCCAGGAGTATGCCCAGATTCTTCTGGACCCCAAAGATACCGAAGGGCTCAGGCAGATGATTCTGACCCATGAAGCCGGGGATCCCAAAAAATCACGGAAAAAACCAAAAAAATCTAAACGGTCCGGCTGAGTTCCTGCTTGAGCATGCAGCAGGCGATTCTGTGGGCGGGTGTGCCGTCTGCCAGATAATCCAGATTGCCGGGCTGGATGATTTTGTTCATGACACATCCTTCAGGGATGGTCAGATCAAACAGCTGGGTTTCATTGACGGGCAAAGACGGCACCAGGGTGTTGTCCCGGATGGTAAAGGCATGCAGCGGGTAATCTTCGCACAAAGGACACCGGTACACCCGGCCGTTGGGAAACACAAAATAGTTGTCCGCCACAATGCCTGCACAGGTAAATGCCTCGCCTTTTTCCAGAAATACTTTGGGATAGGTGACAATGATGCCGGTTTCAGCAATGGTGTGAGCCACTTCAGGAATCACTGACAGCCACAGGTCCTTGGATACCTGATGGGTGTCGGTACTGCCGGCAGCGGATTTGCCCCGCATGCCGATGACCTGGATAAAAAATCGGTGAATATCCAAAGATGACACCAGATCAGGCATTTGGGACAGCTCATGCAAATTTTTGTCAGACACCGTATAGATCATGGCGCAGGAAAACCCTTTCTTCCGTGACCGGTGAATACCTGAGATCACCGCATCATAGCTGCCCTGCCCCCGAATGGCGTCATTGGTGGCAGGGGTGGCTCCATCCAGGGAAAATGAGATGAAATCCACATCTTCGGGTGTGATTTTTTCAAGGATATCGTGGAACAGAAACCCGTTGGTGTCAATGGTAATGGACTTGAAATGAAACTGTCGCGCTGATTTGACAGCCGCCGGCAGATCCTTGTGCAACGTCGGCTCGCCCCCTAAAAAAATCAGATTGGTCCGGGATGCTTTATGGGCAAACAGGCCCAGCCACTGCCGGATGGTGTCGATGGAAAGGGTCTGTCTGCCATGCTGGTCCGGGTTGATATAGCAGTGGGCGCAGGACAGGTTGCACCGGGTAAGAATATGAAAAAAAAGATTGGAGGAGTCTTTGGAAAAAGCAACGGTTTTTTTCTGCATGTTTTATCCCATGCACTGCTTGGTGAATTCAGGGTCGAACGGCACCGGATAGTCGCCGTCATAACAGGCTTTGCAGAAATTAAGCTCCGGATCCTTTACGCCGGAGGCCTCCAGCATCCCTTCAATGGACAGATAGTGCAGCGAATCCAGACCCAGATAATCCCGCAGTTCTTCTACTGATTTTTCCGCTGCAATCAATTCCCCTTTGGAAGAAAAATCAATGCCGTAGTAACAGGGAAATTTGTGGGGCGGGCAGGAAATGCGCATGTGCACTTTTTTGACGCCCAGTTCCCGCAGGGCCTTGACTCTTGTTTTGGCGGTAGTGCCCCGGATGATGGAGTCTTCGATAATGATGATGTCTTTGCCTTTGATCAGTTCCCTGACCGGATTGAGCTTGATGCGTACGCTAAAATCCCGCATGGACTGGGTGGGCTGGATAAAGCTTCGGCCCACATAATGGTTGCGGATCATGCCCATTTCAAAGGGTATCCCCGATTCTCTGGCATACCCGATGGCGGCATAGTTGCCGGAATCGGGAAACGGCATGACCAGATCCGCGTCCACATGGCTTTCCTGGGCCAGTCTTTGGCCATGATTTTTGCGCATTTCATACACGTTCTTGCCGTCAATGGTGGAGTCGGGCCGGGCAAAATAGATATACTCGAAAATGCACAGGCTCTTGTGGGCCGCAGCCTTGGGATGACGGAGACTCTTGATCCCGTCTTCATTGATGATCACAATCTCTCCAGGGTCCAGCTCCCGGATGAATTCCGCCTGGATCAGGTCAAAGGCACAGGTTTCAGAGGCCAGCACATAATGGCCGTTGAGTTTTCCCAGCGCCAGTGGCCTAAACCCATTGGGGTCTTTCATACCGATGATCTCACCCTTGCAGGTGAGCAGGATCATGGAATAGGCCCCCTGGATTTTGGAAACCGCCTTGAGAATGGCGTTTTCATAGTTGCCTTTGACCAGGTTTTTGATGAACAGGTGCAAAAACACCTCTGAATCCATGGTGGTCTGGAAAATCGAGCCGTGTTCTTCCAGCTCCCGTCTTAAAATATGGGCATTCACCAGGTTGCCGTTGTGGGCCAGGGCATAGGATCGGTGGCGGTGGTTCACCACAAAGGGCTGGGCATTGAGCAGTACGGAATCCCCGGTGGTGGAGTACCGCACATGACCGATGGCGGACCCGCCTTCGATCCGTTCCAGGTCCTCCACATCAAAAATATCCGGCACCAGGCCCATGCCTTTATGGGAAAAAATTTTGTCGTTGATGCCCCGGTTCACGGAGATCCCCGCACTTTCCTGGCCCCGGTGCTGAAGGGCATACAGTCCGAAATAGGTAATTTTTGCGGCTTCCGGATGCTGGTACAGTCCGAATACCCCGCATTCATCTTTGGGGCGTTCACTGAAAGGAAGCGTCAGATGGTCAGACATTTTGTTTATGATACTCCTGGATGGGTTTAACGGACAAAGATTCTTTTTTCAAGGCCTTGATGGCGCTTAAAATGGCCCGGGTGCCGTCGGTGGTGGTGGCATAAGGGATTTTGTATTTAATGGCGGCCCGGCGGATTTCATACCCGTCCCGCTGGGTCTGGCTGGTGGCGCCGGTATTGAGAATCAGCTGAATCTCCTTGTTTTTCACCGCATCCACCACATGGGGCCGGCCGGCAGACACTTTTTTGACCGGAGTGGCCGGCACCTGGTGTTCTTCCAGGAACGCGGCCGTTCCCCGGGTGGCCATGATGGTGAACCCCATGTCGTGAAACTCTTTTGCCACGGGCAGGGCCGCCTCTTTGTCCTTGTCCTGGACCGATATGAACACGGTACCGGTTTCCGGCAGTTTCTGACCGGCGGCAATCTGGGATTTGGCCACGGCCGCGCCCAAGTCCATGTCGATCCCCATGACCTCTCCCGTGGATTTCATCTCCGGCCCCAGGACCGGGTCCACGTTTTCAAACCGGTCAAAAGGCATCACCGCTTCCTTGACACAATAGTAGGGCGGGATCACCTGTTGGGTGAACCCCAGCTCTTTCAGGGTTTTGCCCAGCATGACCTGGGTGGCCAGTTTGGCCAGGGGGACGCCGATGGCTTTGGATACAAAGGGAATGGTCCGGGAGGCCCGGGGATTGACCTCAATGACATACACAGTGTCGTTCATGATACCGAACTGAACGTTCATCAATCCCTTGACCTGGAGTTCTTTTGCCATGGCTTCAGCTGCCCGGGCCATCTCCTCAATGTGTTGCGGGGCAATGGAATACGGGGGCAGCACACAGGCGGAATCACCCGAGTGGATACCCGCTTCCTCGATGTGTTCCATCATGCCGCCGATGACCGTGGTTTCGCCGTCTGAAATCGCATCCACATCCAGCTCAAACGCTTCTTCCAGAAATTTATCAATAAGCACGGGCTTGTCCGGGGATGCCTGGACCGCCAGCTCGAAAAACGCTTCCAGATCACTTTCGTCATACACAATTTTCATGGCACGGCCCCCTAAAACAAAGGACGGGCGTACCATGACCGGATACCCGATGTCTCTGGCCACAGCCAGGGCTTCGTCATAGGAATGGGCAATCCCGTTTTCCGGCTGCCGCAGTCCCAGTTTGTTCATCATGGCCTGGAACAGGTCCCGGTCCTCGGCCCGGTCAATGCTTTCCGGTGAGGTACCGATAATGGGAACTCCGGCCTTCTGGAGTCCGGTGGCCAAGTTCAGCGGGGTCTGGCCGCCGAACTGGACGATCACGCCGAACGGTTTTTCCTTTTCCACGATGTGAAGCACATCCTCGTGGGTCAGGGGCTCGAAATACAGTTTGTCCGAGGTGTCATAGTCTGTGGACACGGTTTCCGGGTTGGAGTTGACCATGATGGATTCCACCCCTTCTTCTTTCAGGGCAAACGAGGCGTGCACACAACAGTAGTCAAATTCGATGCCCTGGCCGATACGGTTGGGACCGCCCCCCAGGATGATCACTTTTTTCCTGTCGCTCACCCGGGCCTCGCATTCGGTTTCATAAGTAGAATAATAATAAGGGGTGACCGCTCTGAATTCTGCGGCACAGGTGTCCACCAGTTTGTAAACCGGCACCAGTCCCAGCAGTTTTCTTTCCTGTTCCACCTGTTTTTCGGTCAGATGCGTGAGATGAGCCAGCTGGCGGTCGGAAAATCCGTATTTTTTGGCTTTTTCCAGCAGGTCTTTGGGCAGGTTCTTGCCGGCCAGCTTGATCTGGTTTTCCATATCCACAATCTGTTTCATCTGGTGCAGAAACCAGGGATCAATATGGGTCAGATCATACAGCATGGTGATAGGCATGTTGTGTTTCAAAGCGTACTTAATGTAGAACAGGCGCTGGGAATTGGGGGTGGACAGATGATATTCCAGGTCCGTGCCGGCCACGGAATCCGGCGGAAGATCCTTGCCGTCGGCCCCGAATCCGGCCCGACCAATCTCAAGGGATCGGAGCCCTTTTTGAAACGCCTCCTTAAAGGTCCGGCCGATGGCCATGGTTTCTCCCACGGATTTCATGGCTGTGGTGAGAACATCCTGGGCCTCGGGAAATTTTTCAAAGGTCCATCTGGGGATTTTCACCACACAGTAATCAATGGAGGGTTCAAAACAGGCCATGGTCTCACCGGTGATATCATTGGGAATTTCATCCAGGGTATACCCCACAGCCAGCTTGGCCGCGATCTTGGCAATGGGAAACCCCGTGGCCTTGGAGGCCAGGGCCGAACTTCTGGAAACCCTTGGGTTCATTTCCACCACGATCACATCCCCATTTTCCGGATTCACGGCAAACTGCACATTGGAACCGCCCGTATCCACGCCGATCTCCCGGATGATGGCAATGGACGCGTCCCGCAGCACCTGGTATTCCTTGTCCGACAAAGTCTGGGCCGGGGCCACGGTAATGGAGTCCCCGGTGTGGACCCCCATGGCATCCACATTCTCGATGGAACAGATGATGACCACGTTGTCGGCATGGTCCCGCATCACTTCCAGTTCGTATTCCTTCCATCCCAGCACGGATTCCTCCAGCTGGATCTGGCTGATGAGAGAGGCATCCAGGCCGGATTTGGCCACCCGGTTCAACTCTTCCATGTTATAAGCCACCCCGCCGCCGGTGCCGCCTAAAGTAAAGCTGGGCCGGACAATCAGGGGGAATCCGATCTTTTTTGCCACATCTTCCACTTCGGCAAAATTGTGGGCAAACCCGCTTTTGGGAATCCGCAGACCGATTTTGTTCATGGCGTCTCTGAACAACTCTCTGTCTTCAGCCTTGTGGATCGCCTCGATGGACGCACCGATCAGCTCCACGTTGTATTCTTCAAAAATCCCGGTTTTGGCGGCCTCAATAGCGGTGTTCAATGCGGTCTGGCCCCCTAATGTGGGCAGCACTGCATCGGGCCGCTCCGCTCGGATCACCTTGCACAGGGTGTCCGGAGTCACCGGTTCGATATAGACCCGGTCCGCAGTTTCCGGATCGGTCATGATGGTGGCGGGATTGGAGTTGATGAGGATCACCTCAAACCCTTCTTCCTTCAGGGCCTTGCAGGCCTGGGTCCCGGAATAGTCAAATTCGCAGGCCTGGCTGATGATAATGGGACCGGCTCCGATGATCAGAATCTTTTTAATATCATTACGCTTTGGCATGGGTCATCACTTTGGCAAACTGGGTGAAAAGATAGGCCGCGTCATGGGGGCCGGGAGAGGCTTCCGGATGGTACTGCACGGCAAACGCCTTCAGGGAATCATCCTGAATCCCTTCCAGGGAGTCTTCATTGAGATTGATATGACTCAATGCGGAAGAGTGGTCTTTCAGGCTGTTCAGGTCCACGGCAAACCCATGGTTCTGGGAAGTGATCTCCACCTTGCCCGTGGCCAGGTTTTTCACCGGCTGGTTGGCACCCCGGTGACCGAATTTGATTTTATGGGTTTTTCCGCCCATGGCCAGTCCCAAAAGCTGCATGCCCAGACAGATGCCGAAAACCGGCACTGATCCCAGCAACTGCCGGATGGTGTCCACGGCATAAGTCAACGGCTCCGGATCTCCCGGGCCGTTGGACAGAAAAATGCCGTCGGGCTGGAGCGCTTTGATGACATCCGGAGGGGTTTTTGCCGGCACGGTGAGCACTTCGCACCCGGCACGTTCCAGGCTTCGGATGATATTGTACTTGATGCCGAAATCCAGGGCCACCACCGAGTGTTTTTTCCCCCGGTGCCGCCAGACAAAGGCATTGGATAAAGAATCTGCCGGTACATAATCAGGCTGATTGTATTTCCAGAAATAGGGTTTCTTTGTGGTGACATACTGCACCAGATCGCTGCCGGTCATGGAAGGCACCTGCCGAGCCTTTGCCACCAGAGAATCCGGGTTCAGGTCCGAGGTGGAGATCACAGCCCGCATGGCACCGGATTTTCTGATATGCCGGGTCAACGCCCGGGTATCCAGATCTTCCACACCTAATATGTGGCTTTTGATCAGGTAATCCGCCAAAGTTCCTCTGGATCTGAAATTGGAAGGAAAATCCTGGTATTCCTTGACAATGAATGCCGCCACCTGGATCCGGTTGGATTCCACATCTTCAGGGCTGATGCCGTAGTTTCCGATGAGCGGATAGGTCATGGTCACCATTTGCCCATAATAGGACGGATCGGTGAGGATTTCCTGGTATCCGGTCATGCTGGTGTTGAACACCGCTTCACCACCCGCTTCTCCGGAGCCAGTAAAGCTTCTGCACGGAAAGGTTCTACCGTCTTCCAGGGCTAATAATGCTTTCATTTTTTTGTATACCTTCTAAGCAACTCATTTGAGTTGATTGTGGGTTTGGTGCCGGGCAATGCCCCGGCGGGTTCGCTGTTCAGTTGATTGTGTTGCCTGGTGTTGTCATCAAAGGATCCGAAAGCCGGTCCGGATCATGTTTCATGGTCAAGCGCCCCTTGTTGAAGCTCCCATAAATATCATAAAACACGACGATTTAGCAAGGCAGTATTGACGAATCTGAAAAGAGTGGCTGAAAAAGATCCCCGGTTTTAAAAGCGGTCTTGGAGATCACTGTGTCCAGATCCAATCCCGTTCCGATGGTCATTTCATGGCGCTTTGTATTATTCTTCCATGATGACCACAAAAAAAGGCCGATGTCTGTTCTTCTCGAACAGACATCGGCCTTATATTTTTCCTGCGTCCTCTTAAAAATACCAGAGGACCCGTTCCAACGCTAAGACTTTGTCATTATCTCTCATCCTCCGGATGAATTGTGCGGCACACCCTTTTCCGGCAGAATTCGTTTCACCAGTTCTCTGCCATCCTTGTGTTCATGTATGTCCGCAAGCTTCAGTTCCGCCTGGGTGAGTACGTTCTTGAGCCGAACCAGCACCATGTTATCAATGATGTATGACTTTGTTTCCAGAAGGTCCCCGGCCCATGAATTCCTTTTCGAATTTTATGACCGCCTCACTGATTTCAACCTCTATTTGACCCTTGGTTTTTTCCGTCATTTCATCTCCTGAGATCATCTGCCCGAGTTATAGATACAGCCGACCTGTTATTATTTAAATTATATTGAAAACAAGAAAAAAACAAATATTTCTAATGCCGGGCGGAAAAGATGGCCATACCTTCAGGGCTTGATAAAATATGCAGCCGATATTATGTATGAAAACAAAAAAACAGTGTGCTTGAAAAATGATAACTCATAAACTTTTGGCGGTGCCATGGATGACAAACCCGATGCCCGGATGATCGACACCGTATTTCCCGGCCTGACTCCTTCCTTGAAAACCCTTTTGATGACCCGGCTGGACCGGTTTTATGGCGGTCTTGAAAAATTCGGACAGGGGCAGGACCTTGGTCGTGTGGACCCGGCCGATCTGATCCGGGTGCTTCTGTTCAGTGATTTTGTGGCGGACAGCCTGGCTAAAAATCCGAAAATGCTGCACGATCTGGCTGATTCCGGTGATCTGGAAACAAAGCGGAATCCGGGGTGGTATCAAAACTCGGCCATACAAAAGACCACGGGTGCGGATACAGACCAGGCAAAGAAAATTTTAATTGATTTCAAGTGCCGGGAAATTATTCGCATTGCTTGGCGGGATTTAACGGGCAAAGCCGAGCTGACCGAAACTTTGCCCGATCTGTCGGAACTGGCCAGTGCCTGTGTAAATCAGGCGCTGGATGTGTTGTATGAAAAACAATGCATCACCCACGGCACCCCCATGGATCAGCACGGCCATCCCCAGCAGATGGTGGTTCTGGGCATGGGAAAGCTGGGGGCCAAAGAGCTGAATTTTTCTTCGGACATCGATCTGATCTTTGTGTATCCCAAAGAGGGCAACACGTTTCTGGACGGCCGGATCAACACTTCGAACCTGGATTTTTTCACCCGGTTGTGCAAGCAGTTCCTCAAATTTTTTGCTTCAGACAGCGGACAGCATTTTTACCGGGTGGACACCCGGTTGCGGCCTTTTGGTGACAGCGGGCCCCTGGTCATGAGTGCGGATGCGTTTGAGGAATATTTTCAGACCCAGGGCCGGGAATGGGAGCGGTATGCCATGATCAAGGCCGCACCCGTGGCCGGGGATCTGGCCGCCGGCCGCCTGGTGCTCCATAATCTCAACGGATTTATTTACCGCCGGTATTTTGATTATGGATCATTCGATTCGTTCAGGGATATGAAGCAGCGCATCACGTTGCAGGTGAAAAACGCCCGCCTGAAAAACAATATCAAATTAGGTGCCGGCGGTATCCGGGAGATCGAGTTTTTCGGCCAGCTGTTTCAACTTATCCGGGGCGGGGTGGAACCCTCATTGCAGGCACCGGGGATTTTACAGGTCCTGCACCTGCTGGCCGGGCACGACTGTATCAATGCCGCCACCCGGGATGATCTGATCCAGTCCTACCGGTTTTTGCGCACTGTGGAAAACCGGCTTCAGGAATACCAGGATCTGCAGACCCATGATATTCCGGACCATCCGGATCAGCAGATGATTCTGGCCCTTTCCACGGGGTTTGACTCCTTTGGGGCGTTCAAGGAAAAACTGAACCAGGTCATGGCCTGTGTGCACGGTCATTTTTCCCAGCTGCTGGTGACAGATACCGATGATGCCAGAAATTCGGCAGCCCGGGAACTCAAGGAGATGTGGCTCAATATCAATGATCCCCAGTTTTCCCAGGAAGCCATCGAAGTCGCCGGGTTTGAAGATCCCGGCCGGGTCCTGTCCGTGCTCCGTTCCCTGGCCGGTCATCCCAATACCTTGCGCCTGACCCCGGCGGGCCGCAAAAAACTGGCCCGGCTGGTGCCGGTTTTGCTGAAAAAAGCGGGCCAGGCAAAAGACAGTGAGGCGGTGCTGGTCCGGCTGGTGGACCTGATCATCACCATTGAGCGCCGGACCACTTATCTGTCTTTGCTTATCGAGAATTTTCAGGCCCTGGATACCCTGATCACCCTGGCAGAAAAAAGTCCCTGGATCATCACGTTTCTGGCCAGCCATCCCGTGCTGCTGGATGAACTCATGCACCCGGCTTCCCTGTACGCCCTGCCGAAAAAAGCGGCCCTGGAAAAGGAAATGGCGGTCCGGATGGCCAAGATCGATCCCCATGATCAGGAGTACCTGCTGGAGGAGTTGAACATTTTCCGTCAGGTCAACACCCTGCGGGTGGCAGCAGCGGATGTGAGTGGGAATTACCCGTTGATGAAGGTCAGCGACCATCTTACCTATATTGCGGAAACCGTTCTGACCCGGATTCTGCAAATCGCCTGGCACATTGTTTCCAACAGATACGGGGTTCCGCCGCACCTGACAGGGAACGGTATCGATTACTGCGGATTCGCCATTGTGGCTTACGGCAAGGTGGGTGGGCTGGAGATGGGGTACAAGTCCGACCTGGATCTGGTGTTTCTGTACCAGGGGGAACATGGGGATACGCAAGGCGGGGAACGGTCCATTGAAACGGTCCGGTTTTATGGCAATCTGGGACAGCGCATCATTCACGCCCTGACCATGCACACCCCGGCCGGCACGCTTTACGGGGCGGACATGCGCCTGCGGCCCGGGGGCGATGCCGGCATGATCGTGTCCCATATCGACGCGTTTGAAGATTATATGGAACATCAGGCCTGGACCTGGGAACACCAGGCCCTGATCCGTGCCCGGCCCATTACCGGAGACCGGTCTCTGATGGACCGGTTCGATGAGATCCGGCAGAAAATCCTGTGCAGATCCCGGCCGACCGAAGAACTGAAACACGCGGTCCGGGAGATGCGCGAGCGCATGCGCAGTCAGAAACTCAAGTCTGAAACCGGGATGTTCGACCTCAAACAGGGATCCGGCGGCATCGTGGATATCGAATTTCTGGTGCAGTATCTGACGTTGAAGCACGGAGCCGATCATCCGGATGTCACGGTGTGGACGGACAATGTCCGGCTTTTGGAAGGATTGAGCTGTGAAGGGCTGATTTCCGGAGAGGAAAGCGGCACCCTTCAGAAAGCCTATGTCACCCTTCGCCAGGTGGTCCACCGGCTGACCCTGCAGGAAAAACCGTTACAGGTATCGGCTGATCGGTTCAAGGAACGGACTGATGCGGTCAAAGAGATTTATGACCGATATCTGGCATAAGAAGAAAACCGGATTCTTCAGGCAGTGGTGATTGGAGATGAACGACGGCCATGTCCGGCCTGCTGACCCGGGTCAGGGTTTGTGCCGGCATCCGTTTCCGACGGCGCCTTGATTTGGTTCACATACAGAAAGTGAATCCGCAGCAGATGCAGGTCATCGTAGGGGATTTCCCGGTTCATGGCTTCAAACACCGGTTTCAGGAATTGATATCCATGGGTGTCAAAGGCCTGGCGCACTTTTTCCTGAGCATCGGGCGGCACCGGGCATTCATCGATGACATGTCCGGCTTTGATCCGGTTTCCATCCTGGAAATACCGGAACAGATGGTGGATGATCGTGATTTGTTTCACATGAAACTGTTCGGCGATATCCTTGACAGACATGCCGTCATGATACAGCCGGCCCACCTGAACATGGCGTTTTTCTTTTGGATTGCTTTCTGTGACAGTGAAAGCAGGGGGCTTTCGTTCCGGCACATCGGAAATGGCATGGGTGGTGCAGAACTCTGTGATGAGCGCCATGAAATCCGGGCCGTATTTTTCCAGCTTGGTTTTGCCTACACCAAACGTGTTCAAAAACTCGGTTTCCGTTCTGGGAAAAAACGTGGCCAGCTCCATCAGGGTTTTGTCGGGAAACACGGCATAGGGGGGCACACCGGCCTCATCCGCCAGTTCTTTGCGTTTCTGGCGCAGCAATTCGAACAGGTCCGGGTGATGGGGGTGGGGCGTTGATTCGGCGTGTCCGGTACCGGTTGCCGCCTCGCTTGACTGGGAAAGCCGGTGCCGGGGATCCAGCCATCCGGACACCCGGGTTTCTTTTTTCAATACCCCCCAGGCTTCCGGGGTGAGGGTCAGACCGCCGTAGTTGTCTTCCCTCTGGACAAACCCCTTGCTTTGAAACTGCCGGGAAAGATAGAACCACTGTTTTTTGGACACCTCTTTTCCAATGCCGTAGGTGGACAGCAGGTGGTGTCTGAACTGAAAGATTTTTTTGGTTTCCGCACCCCGGAGTACGTCAATAATATGGCCGGCCCCGAACCGTTCCCCCGTGCGTTTCACACAGGACAGAAATTTCTGGGCTTCGATGGTGAGGTCCTGGACCTGGTCTGCCGGTGCCAGGCAGTTGTCGCACATGCCGCAGTCATCGGTTGCCGCGGTTTCCCCGAAATAAGCCAGCAGCCTTTTTTTACGGCAGTCTTGGGCTTCTGCGAACCGCACCATGTCCTCCAGGTGAAACCAGGCGGCCCGGTTCTGCTGCTCATCCGGGCCGGAGACAAGCGATTTTAACCGAGGGATATCGGCATGGGAGAACAAAAGCAGACATTCGGCTTCCAGGCCGTCCCGCCCGGCCCGGCCGATCTCCTGATAATAGTTTTCAACGCTTTTGGGCAGGTCATAATGAAGCACAAACCGGACATTGGGCTTGTCAATGCCCATGCCAAATGCGATGGTGGCCACGATGATCCGGACGTCATCCCGGATGAATTCGGTCTGAAACCGGCTCCGTTTCGTGTCATCCAGACCGGCATGATAGGGCCGGACGGAAAATCCTTGTGCCGCCAGTTGATCAGCCAACGCATCCACCTGTTTTCTGGACAAACAGTAGATGATACCGGAATCCTGTTTATGCGCTTCAAGAAAACCCAGGGTCTGCTGCAACGGGTTGTCCTTGAACATCACCCGGATCCGCAGGTTTTTCCGGTCAAAGCTGCCGATGAATGGTTTGAAGCCGGTATCCGCTGAAAACCCCAGACTGGCCTGGATGTCTTTCTGTACTGCCGGGGTGGCCGTGGCCGTGAACGCGGCGCAGACCGCTTCGGGGAACCGGGGCCGGATCTGTGCCAGAAGCCGGTATTCCGGCCGGAAATCATGGCCCCAGGCGGAAATGCAGTGGGCTTCGTCAATGGCCAGGCAGTCCACGGTCACGGCGTCAAGCATCTCCAGGATCTGGGGCCGGACCAGGGATTCCGGGGCGATATACAGCAGTTTGACCCGGTTCTGACGGATCAGAGACACATGGTGCCGGTACTGATCCGCCGGCAGGCTGGAGTTCAGGCATACGGCTGAAACCCCCATTTCCTGCAGCTGGTCCACCTGGTCCTTCATCAAAGAGATCAAGGGAGACACCACAATGGTGAGTCCGTCAAACATCAGGGCCGGCAGCTGAAAACACAACGATTTACCGCCGCCCGTGGGAAGCACCACCAGGGTGTCCTTTTTTGCCAGGATGTGGTCGATGATCTGCTTTTGCAACGGCCGGAAATCATCATACCCAAATATAGTTTTCAAAAGTGCCATGGCATTTTTTCCAAGGTGTCAAATCGATACTGTGAAAACATACCAATCATGTTAATATTCCGCAAAGTATTTTTCAGATGCAAACTTAAATTTGATGGAGCGAAGATCTTTTGGATCCATTGACGTTGACACCCGGGCAGGTTCATTTTTTTTATACCCGTATCGGTCCGTCCCGGGATACGGCGCAGGTGCGATCTTTGGAAAACCGGCTCAATGAAAAGGAAAAACAGAAGATCAACCGGTTTGTGTTTGAAAAAGACCGGCATGCCCGCCGGACCGCGCGGGTGTTTTTGAAGCAGATCCTGGCCCGGTGCACCGGCAGAACCACAGATGCCATTCATTTCACTGAAAACAGATATGGCAAGCCCGCACTGGCCGGTGGTATCACCGATCTGCCCATTGGCTTCAACCTTTCCCACAGCGGTCATGTTGTGGTCTGTGCCCTGACCTTGACATATGACATCGGTGTGGACATCGAAGACATGCAGCGCTCCATAGATTTATCCATTGCAGACCGGTTTCTTTCAAACCAGGAGGCACAGGCCATTGCCCAGGCAGATCCCTCTTTGAAGCAATCTCTTTTTTATCGGTTCTGGACATTGAAGGAAGCTTATGCCAAGGCAACGGGCAGAGGGCTTGCCAATGGCCTCGATCAGTTCAGTTTTGTTTTAGACCGGCCTGACATCCGGGTGATTTTTCATTCCCCAAGTCAGGAAGATTCCGGGCACTGGCAGTTTTTTCAGTTTTCGCCCGTGCCCGGATACATGGCGGCTGTGGCGGTGAACAAAAAGACCGGCCCGCCCCTGACCCTGTCTGTCCATCCCTGGGTCTGGGAGTGATTTTTTGGGGCCTGAACCGGAAGCGGTCCGCTGTGGATCAGGCCCCTTGAGTTTGGATGTCAGAAGTGTTTCAGGTTAAATGACCCCCTGGTCCAGCATGGCATCCACCACTTTGACAAATCCGGCGATGTTGGCGCCGGCCACGTAATTTCCGGGAAATCCGTGCTCCTGGGCCGCTTCCAGACAGGTCTGGTGGATGTTTTTCATGATGGTTTTCAGCCGGTCATCCACCTCCTGCCGGGGCCAGCTGAGCCGCATGCTGTTCTGGGCCATTTCAAGGGCCGACACGGCGACCCCGCCGGCATTGGCTGCCTTGCCCGGCGCATACAGGATCTTTGCATCCAGAAAATATTCCATGGCCTCGGGTTCACAGGGCATGTCTGCGCCTTCGCACACCAGCGTGACTTTGTTTTTCAAAAGATGTTGCGCATCCCTGGCGTTGAGTTCATTCTGGGTGGCGCAGGGAAACGCGCAGTCAGCCGGGATATCCCACATGGGCTGATGATCCAGGGTGGTATCTTGTTCCACATACAGGGCTTCGGAGTATTTGTTGACATATTCCTTGATCCGTCCCCGCCGGAAATTTTTCAGCCGCTTGATATAATCCAGTTTCCCGGCATCGATTCCCTCTTCATCAAAAATATATCCGGATGAATCCGACAGGGTGAGAACCTTTGCGCCCATTTCAATGAGTTTTTCCGCGGCATGCTGGGCCACATTCCCAGACCCGGAAATCAGACAGGTTTTGCCTTCCAGGGTCTGGTTTTGGGTTTGGAGCATCTGTCCGGCAAAATACGCCAGGCCGTAACCCGTGGCTTCGGGCCGAATCAGACTGCCTCCCAAAGTCAGGCTCTTTCCGGTGAGAATCCCTGAAAATTTGCTGTGGATCTTTTTGTACATGCCGAACAAATACCCGATTTCCCGGGTACCCACACCGATATCCGCGGTCAGGATATCTTTGTCCGGACCGATGTGGCCGTGCAGTTCCGCCATAAAGCTCTGGCAGAACCGCATCACTTCCCGGTCGGATTTTCCCTTGGGATTGAAATCAGACCCGCCGCAGGCCCCGCCCATATTCATGGTGGTGAGCGCGTTTTTGAACACCTGTTCAAAGGCCAGAAATTTCATGATGCTCAACGTGACGGACGGGTGAAACCGCAGCCCCCCCACATAAGGACCGATGGCACTGTTCATGCCCACCCGGAATCCCCGGTTGATCTGCACCTGGCCCTGGTCGTCCACCCAGGGAACGCTGAACATAAATACTTTTTCCGGTTCCGTGATCCGTTTGAGTACCGCTTCCTGGCGATACTCCGGATGCCGGTCGATGAGCGGCTGCACGGATGCCAGCACCTTGTCCACGGCTTGATGGAACTCATGTTCCCCCGGATTTTTCGTCTTTACAAAAGACCGTATATCAGACATCTGTTCCTCCTGTTTTTTCACGCGTCAATGATCTGCAGGGCTTCTTCCCGATAGGCATCCATGACATAAGGGATCCGGGTGATTTTGGCACATTCTTCGGTCAGAGCGAAAATATCCTGCCGGCTGATATGGGGCACGGCCCAGTTCCGGGTGCCGGCCATGATCTGCTGAAGTCCCACTTTGATCTTGTCCACGGCACTGTATATACCCACGGCCCCTAAGGGCATGGTGTCGATCTCCTTGCCGTATGTTTCCCTGAGCACCTCATAATTCATGAATATTTCATCTTTGGTGGTGCCGTACCTGGACACGGTGGAAGGAAGTCCCCCGTCTTCATTTCTCAGCCAGCGCTCTGCGTTTTTTCCCACCATGCCCGGAATCATCAATGCCCGGCCCATGCAGACGGCCTTGCAATAGGGAGCCCCTAAAGCCAGGGCCTTGAACACATGGTCTTCGGACGAAAATCCGCCGGCAAAGGCGATATCCGGCACGGGCAGGCCTCTTTTTTCCAGGCGTTCACACAGTTCATGGGTCATGGCGTGAAGATAAATGGAAGGAATCCCCCATTCGGTCATCATCCGCCACGGACTCATGCCCGTGCCGCCCGGGGCTCCGTCAATGGTGAGCAGATCGATCTTGGCATCGGATGACCACCTTATGGCCATGGCCAGTTCCCGCATGGGATAGGCCCCGGTTTTAAGGGTGATCCGTTTGGCACCCAGACTTCTCAAGCGTGCCACTTCTTTCATAAAACCGTCCTGATCAATGAATCCCAGGCGGGAGTGACGCTCGAACTGTTTGAGGGGACCGGCCTTGAACGCGGCCTGATAGGCCGGTACTTCCGGATCCGGGGTGACGATGTACCCCCGTTTTTTAAGCTCAAGGGCCCGTTTCAGGGAATTGACCTTGATCTCGCCGCCGATGCATTTGGCTCCCTGCCCCCATTTGAGTTCAATGGTTTCCACGCCCAGTTTTTCAATGACATATTCCGCCACCCCGTTACGGGTGTCTTCCACGTTGAGCTGAACCAGGATATCGCCGTATCCGTCATGAAATCGCCGGTATTCCCGGATGCGTCGGTCCATTTCCGGAGATTGGGTCACTTTGCCGTGTTTGTCTTGTTCCAGCTGGGGATCGATGCCGCAGACATTTTCCCCGCACACCAGGGTGATCCCGCTGATGGCCGCACCAATGGCAAAATGTTCCCAGTTTTTCTGGGCGATTTCCGTGCTGCCCAGAGCTCCGGTGAAGATGGGCACTTTCATTTTCACCTTGTCGGTCACCCCGTATTGGGTTTCCGTGTTCACGGCCGGAAACGTGGCCTTGTCCGGATCCGGATCCATGCCTTTGGCGCCAAAGGCATATCCCATGATGTTCAGGTGGGAGTAATCCACGGGATAGTCTTTGTCCGCACCGGCTGTGATACTGCCGAAGGGTTCTGGGTACAGCAGTTCCCGCCCTCTGAACGTGGCGTGAAAAAGATCGCAGTTGCCTTTGCATCCGTCGATGCACCGGCTGCAAATCCCTGATTGGGGTGCCACGTTCCGGGACCGGTTTTTGGTCTGTAAGGCATCATTGGCATTGGGCCTTTGTAGATTCATGTTTCCTCCTGATTCAATGCATGGGTTGTATTTGGTTTCTCGACATTATTTTAAACCGGATGTTTCAATCCAGTTTGCCTTTCAGTAAATCTCCCAGTCCGGCAAAGGGATTGGCGGTTCCCCCTTTTCCCGAAGAACGGTCATCCGGCCCTTCTGAATAGGCATCTGCCACCTGATCCCGGGAGTGCACATTATCATGGCAGTAAATACACAGCAATTCCCAGTTGCTGCCGTCCGGCGGATTGTTGTCATGGTTGTGGTCCTTGTGGTGGACCGTTAATTCCCGCAGACGTTTGCCTTCAAACTCACGTCCGCAATGGCCGCAGATCCAGGGAAACAGTTTAAGGGCTTTTTCCCGGTAGGTTTTCTCCCGCTCCTTCCGGGTTTTATGCACTTCAGAAAGAATGGAATTTATTTTTTTATCATCTGTTGAAGCCATGGGGTGGTTTCCTTATATTTTTATGACAAAGAATGTGATAAAATTTATAATTACAATTAACCAAAAAACTGATCTCTCGGGCAAGCTTGATTTATAAAAAAAAAACACGGATTTGGCAATCACAGATTTACTGATCCGGCAAAACCGGAGACGACATCACAGAGGACAACGATTCATGGGAAAATATGTGTGCCCTCGTTTTAATACCGGCCGAAAAAAGATTGATCTGCTTCTGCTTCTGGCAACCCTTTTCTTTTTTTTGAACCCAATTCCCGCAGCATCCGCAGGTAAAACCATTCATGTCATTCCTGTGACCGGTACGGTGGAACCGGGGATGGCAGCATTTATCAAAAGAAGTGTGGATGAGATTCTTTCTGCCGATCCGGAGGCCCTGATGGTGTTCAGGCTGGATTCCTTCGGGGGCCGGGTGGACGCGGCCCTGGAAATCGTGGAGACCCTGTTATCCATTCCCATGGGACAGTCCATCTCTTTTGTGGAAAAACGGGCCATCTCTGCCGGTGCCCTCATTGCCCTGGCCGGTAATGTGCTGGTGATGAAAGAAAATACCCTGATCGGGGACTGTGCCCCCATCATCCAGACCAGTGAAGGCCAGAAAGAGATGGGGGAAAAAACCCAGACCGTGCTCCGGGCACAGTTCCGGACCCTGGCCAAAAAAAATAACTATCCCGAGGTGCTGGCGGAATCCATGGTTACCAAAAGCATGGAGGTCTATGAAGTCACTCTGGATGGCGAAACCGTGTATATGGACAAAATCAGGTTCAATGACCTGACTGAACAGGAAAAAGAGCGCATCACAAAAAAGAGCACGGTGGTGGCCGAGGGAGAACTTTTGACCATGGATGATGTGGAAGCCCGGAACCTGGGATTTTCCAGAGCCAGTGTCACTGACCTGGACCAGGCACTGGCACATCTGGGGCATGAAAATTATACCCTGAAATACATGACAGAGTCCTGGTCTGAAAGCCTGGTGCGGGTTCTCCAGCCGCTGCTGCCCATCCTCATGCTGGTGGGGATCGGTGCCCTGTATACAGAAATAAAGGCGCCGGGATTCGGGATATTCGGGGTCATCGGCATTGTCTGTCTGGGGCTGGTATTTTTGAACCAGTACCTGGTGGGACTGGCCGATTACACGGAACTGCTGCTGCTGCTCATCGGCACCCTGCTCATGGCCGTGGAAATCCTGGTGCTGCCCGGGTTCGGTGTGGCAGGCATTGCCGGGATCCTGGTGCTGGGAGCCGGCCTGGTGCTTTCCTTTCAGGGATTTGTGGTGCCGGACCCCAAAATGCCCTGGGAAAGCCGTCTTTTGATCCGGAATCTGGCCATGGTTGTGGGCGCTTTTGCCGGGGCCCTGGTATTTTCTCTGGTCATGCTCCGGTTTGTACTGCCCGGGGTGTCTAAGCTGATAAAAGGCCCGTATCTGGAAGCCACCCTTGGCGAAGCCCTGGTGGGATCGGATGAGGCCGGGTTCGTGGCTGTGGGGCAGTCAGGCATGGCCGTCACTGCATTGCGGCCTTCGGGAAAAGTCAGGATCGGACCCCGGAAAATTGATGCCATCACCCGGGGCGAATTTATTGATCCAGGCAGCCCTGTGACCGTGGATGCGCTGGAACAGAACCACGTGGTGGTGAAAGCGGCAGATACAAATACCCCTTCATCCAGAAAGGCTGAATCATGACATCCTATCTATTTCCTGTATTACTGCAGTTGCTCGGGCTGGTGGTCATTGTGGTGGAGATCTTTGTCCCTTCCCTGGGGATACTGGCCGTAACAGCGGCTGGAATATTGTTTTATTCCCTATATCTTGTGTTTACCACCATTTCCTTTAGCGCGGGCATGGTGTTTCTGGGCGTGGATATTTTAATGATACCGGTTGTTCTGGTTCTGGGATTCAAAGCCCTGGGGGCCTCTTCTTTGTCTTTGCATAAAAAATTGTCCAGCAGGGAGGGGGTGTCTTCCCAGGCCCCGGATCTGGTGTCGTGGAAGGGAAAAAAAGGTGAAGCAATAACGGATTTACGGCCTTCAGGCACGGTCATGATAGAGAAAAAGCGCCTGGATGCGGTAACCGACGGAGAATATGTGGATGCCGGTACACCGGTTGTGGTGACCCTGGTGTCTGGAAACAGAATCGTGGTTGACAAAATCGAATAAGGAGAAGCAGACATGGATTTTATGTATATCCTGTTAATTATTGCCGGTGTTATCGGCGTGGCCCTGTTTTATTTTATTTTTGCCTATATAGCCTTGTGGCTGCAGGCATTGGTGTCCGGGGCAAAGGTCGGGCTGGTCAATATTATTTTCATGCGGTTTCGGAAAGTACCCCCCAAACTGATTGTGGAGTCCAAGATCATGGCGGTGAAAGCCGGCATGGAGATTCCCACGGACAGCCTGGAATCCCATTATCTGGCCGGCGGAAATGTGTCCCGGGTGATCCAGGCCCTGATTGCCGCAGACAAGGCCAATATTGAACTGACCTTTAACCGGGCTGCCGCCATTGATCTGGCCGGCAGAGATGTGCTGGAAGCGGTGCAGATGTCCGTGAATCCCAAGGTCATTGAAACCCCGCTGGTTGCAGCCATGGCCAAGGACGGCATCCAGCTGAAGGCGATTTCAAGGGTCACTGTCCGGGCCAATATTGACCGCCTGGTGGGCGGGGCCGGTGCTGAAACCATCCTGGCACGGGTGGGAGAAGGCATCGTCACCACCATCGGGTCTGCGGAGACCCACAAACGGGTGCTGGAAAACCCGGATATGATTTCCAAGACAGTCCTTAAAAAAGGCCTGGATGCCGGTACTGCCTATGAAATTCTGTCCATTGATATTGCGGATGTGGATGTGGGCAAAAACATCGGCGCGGAACTGGAAACCGACCGGGCCGAGGCAGACAAGAAAATTGCCCAGGCCAAGGCAGAGGAAAAACGGGCCATGGCATTTGCCACGGAACAGGAGATGCGGGCACGGGTCCAGGAGATGCAGGCCAAGGTGGTGGAGGCGGAAGCCCAGGTGCCCCTGGCCATGGCAGAAGCCTTCAGAAGCGGCAATTTAGGCATCATGGATTATTACAAAATGAAAAATGTGGCCGCGGACACAAAGATGCGGGACCAGATCTCCAAGGGAGAAACCCGTACCGGCCAGGATGATCAAACCACGTAACCGTTGAGGTGAGAAAAGGCGGGCTTTTCACACAGACAAAAATATCTGTATGAAAAGTCTGCCGTCTTACCTAAGGAGTTTTTATGGATCAGGAAACCCTTATTAATCTGGTTCTGGTGTTTTTCTTTCTGATTATTACCACCCTGGTCAGGGGACTCAAGGCCAGGCAGCAGAAAAAAAAGTTGACAAAGAAAAAACAGACGGCCAAGCCAGCCATGTTTTCTTTTTTTCACAAAATCAGAGACCAGATACAAGAATCGTTGCAGGAACTGGAAAAACAGGCCCGACAGCAACGACAGCAACAGCAACAGCAACCGGAATCATCAGACCCCACTTTCTGGGATGAACTTTCTGAAGACGAGATGATTCAGGAAGAACGTCAGATGCCATCGGCACAGGAAACGGAAAAAAAGCGCGCCGCCACCCGGAATCAAACCAGGGATCCGATTCAGAAAATAGCACCTGAACGCCCGGTTCAAGGCCGGGAAATAAAGACCCCGCATTCTTCAGATGAGGTGCCGCCGCCGACCCTTCACCCATATGGCCGTCGGCCCAGCCTGCGGCAGGCCGTGGTCTGGGCCGAGATTATCGGCAAGCCAGTGGCTCTGCGGAAAAATCAAAACGATGCCATCCTGTAAGGGGGACCCGGGAATTTTAAAACCAGTTGTCACAATGGTTTGAATCTGGTATTTTTTGTTTACTGGACAAAACGTTCTGCATACAACGCCCATGGCGTATTAAAAAGGAGGTCGTGATGTCAGTCTGTGTTATTATCCAAAGAAAAGTGGAAGACAAAAAAATCGCATCCCAGCTGGCCCCTCTGATTGTCCGCCTGAGATCCCAGGCCAGCATCCAGCCCGGGTATATCACGGATCAATCCTTTGCTTCTCTGGATTCAGAAGGCGAATATCTGGTTGTCAGCACCTGGGATTCCATGGATTCCTGGAATAACTGGAAAAACAGTGAACAACGGCAATCCATCCAGAAACAGATCAATGCACTGATCGGTGAAGAGACCGTGTATCGTTACTATGAACCGGTGGTGGGCGGTATTATTCCAAGATTTGAAGCCGCAGTCTGATCCTGGGTGTTTCCGGTTTTGTCAGACCCCTTTGAACCGGGCTTCCCGTCGTTCCATAAAAGAGGCCAGGCCCTCTTTAACATCCCGGGAGTTCATTAACGGCATCAGGTCGGGCAGCAGGCGCTCAATGGCTGCCTGGTCTCCGTGTGACCGGGCCAGACGGCTGGATTTCAGGGAAGCGGCAACCCCTAAGGGGGCCTGTTTTGAAATGGTCTGAGCAATTTCAATGGCAGTGTCCAGGCAGGCATCCGGTGATGTCACCTCCTGGACAAGACCTAAGCGAAACGCTTCTTTGGCTGTGATTTCATCACCCGTCAACAGATATCGCATGGCGTTTCCCCAGCCCACTTCCTGGAAAAGACGGACCGTGGCACCCCCCACTGGGTAGATGCCCCGCTTGATCTCGATCTGCCCGAACCGGGCCGTGTCTGCCGCCACCCGGATATCACAGGCCAGCAGCAGCTCCAGACCGATGGTCAGACAGATTCCCTGAACCGCCATGACCACGGGTTTGCCAACCTGTCTGACCGGGTCCAGGCCCAAAGGGTCCATCCCGTCTTCAGGAAGTTCAGGAAACTGCCCTTTGGAAAAACAGGGTGCCCATTTCGGCAGATCCAGGCCGGCGGTGAAATGATCCCCTTTGGCATACACCACCCCGCATCTCAGATTTGGATTGCGGTGCAGCTCGCCATAGGCACGGCTCAGTTCCCGGTACAGATCCAGATCAAAGGCATTGCGTTTTTCAGCTCGGTTCAGTCCCATGCACAGCACATGGCCCCGGGTGTCCACTGTCAGTTTGTTGTTTTGTGTTCTTTGTTCTGCTGTCAGGGAATCTTTGTGCATTGTTTTCTGTCTCCTTGAAATAAACACGGGTCCGGTTTTCCTTGCAACTGCCGGGTACATACCATTTTCATGGGCCGGACACAATGGGATGTCAATACAACCGGCCATCTGTTTGAGGCCCTCAAGATTGTCAAATTGTTTTACCACGAAGCGCACGAAGAAGCCATTCCTTCGTGCGCTTCGTGTTCTTTGTGGTTTTAAAAAAATCAAATCAATGTAAAGCCATCCGACATGGGGTGCTGAATTTTGAGAATGGCTTTGTTCTGGTTTCGCATTGCATCTGCGACAAAAAGGCGGTATATGGAGGTATTCAAGAAAAAATTGTCTGTAAACCCATCGCATCCCAGAGGAGAAAAACCATGAAAGACGCGCTTTTGACCCAAGCACAAAAACTTGAACCCCCGGGAGAAACAGCCATCCGGGAGTTTGCAGACAAATGGGAAAACATGGCCGCCACAGGCACCCGCCTGCTCATGGCGCGGCCGGACCTTGCAAAACTGGTGGGCAGGGGCAATGAAAAAATGGCTGAAGATAACAACCGCAATTTTCCCCGGTTCATGTTATCCCTGTTTTCCGATTACCAGCCTGCCGTGTTTGTGGAAACCGTGCTCTGGGTATTCAGGGCCTACCGGTCCCATGGGTTTCAAACCACATACTGGGCCGCCAATCTCAACATCTGGGTGGACCTGCTGCAAAAAGAGCTGTCCGAAGATGCGTGGCAACAAATTTATCCGTTTTATAACTGGCTGATTGTCAACATCCCGGTGTTTACCGCCATTACCGACACGGATCTGCCAGAGTCTGTCTCAAACAGCCCGGATCACCTTCATGGGACAGGAACACAGAAATGATCACAAAAGCGCTGTACCAGGAATACCTGACCCGGCTCTTAGACGGAAACCGCCGGGAATGCGCCCGCATCGTGCAGCAGCTGCTGGACCAAAATATCGAGATAAAGGCGCTGTATACCGACCTGTTTCAAAAAAGCCTGTATGAGGTGGGCCGTTTATGGGAATTCAATAAAATATCCGTGGCCAAGGAACATCTGGTGACCGCCATCACCGAAGGATTGCTGAACCTGGTCTATCCCCGGCTGTTTGACAGAGCCGCCCCTGATTTTTCCAATGCCAGAAAAATGGTGATCTCCTGTGCTGCCAATGAATTTCATCAGATCGGCGGCAAAATGGTGGCGGATATGTTTGAACTCAACGGCTGGGACAGCCAGTTTATAGGAGCCAACACCCCGGAGGACCACATGCTGGCCCATATCCAGGATGAAAAGCCGGATCTGGTAGGATTGTCTGTGAGCGTTTATTTCAACATGCCGGCACTGAAAGCCGGGTTGGCGGCCATCCGGGGAAATTTCCAGCATCTGGATATCCTGGTGGGGGGGCAGGCATTCAACTGGGGCGGCACCGAGATCCCCAGACAATATTCGGGAACGACGTATGTCCCATCCCTTGACGGGCTCACCTCACTGATTACAGCATAAAAAAATGATGTGGGAGACCCGAGAACAGGCTGCATACGGCTATGTCACCCGACAATCACAGGATCTGTTTTTTGTGCTGTCTTGTGACGGGCGTATCCTTGAAGCCAATGAATCCGTCCGGTCTCTCACCGGGTGCCGGGAAAATGATACCGCTTTTTCAGACCGGGTGGTAGATTTTGCCGGCACATTCAATCTTACGGACCTGGTCCAGGCACGCAACGGCCCCCATCTTCTCAATATTAAAACGGCAGCCGGACCCCCCCCCAGAGCTATGATTTCTATTTTGAGCAGGTACAAAACCGGATCCTGGTTTTCGGCCGTCTGGATGCCCGGGAACTGGCGCGCATGCAAAAACAGCGGCTGTCGTTGAATCAGGAATTCAACAACCTGACCCGCCGGCTGCAAATGGTCTCCTATCAGGCGAACCAGGGCATGCTGGTCATCGATCAACTCTCCGGTAAAAAGGCAATGGCATGGGGATGAACCCCGGTTTTCAGAAGATGGGCCATCCATTGCTTGAGCAGGGTGGTCTTGCCGACCTGGCGGCCGCCGCTGACCGTGTAAATGCCGGGCACTTGAACCGACAGCCCAAGGATCAGGGGAAACTCCCATACCAGGGGCTGACGGCTCAGAACCTTCAAATGCGGATCCTGGGAAAAGAACTGGTCCGGGCTTTCCAGGTGCAGGTTGTGGGGGGCAAAGCGAATATCCATGCTGTTTCTCCAGCCACTGAATAAATTTATTCAATACCCATTGAACAAATATGTATCCTGCTGAAAACGCAAGAGAAAGAAGGTTACTGATTTTTTTTGATTGTTTTATACGTCAAAATGACGTATAAAAATAAGCCATGAATTGCGTGGTATTAAATAAAAAAGCCCGGCGGCAATTAAAAAAAATACCGAATTACATCCGTGGTAAACTGATCACTTGGATGAAAGACGTGGAAGAACACGGAATTGCCGAAATACGAAGGGTCCCTGGATATCACGATGAGCCCCTGGGGCACCCGAGGAAAGGACAACGCTCCATCCGGCTGTCCAGGGCATACCGGGCTTTTTATGTTGAGCGGAAGGATAAAATTGTAATTGAGGTGATTGAGGTGAACAAACATGACTATTGAAAACAACGAAAAAGATGAATACGGCCTCAAGGAAATCGAAAAAGAGTATGGCCAGCTGACGTTTGGCTGGGCGTTGTGGTCCCACAGAAAATGTGAAGAGATGACTCAGAAGGAGTTTGCCAAGATCCTCGGAATTACCCCGGCAAGCCTTTGCGATCTTGAGAGAGGGCGGCGGATACCTTCCGTTAAAAGAGCGGCCGGTATCGCCCGCAGCATCGGTATGCCGGAAAAAACCTGGGTCAAACTTGCGATTCAGGACATGCTCAGGGCCGCGGATCTGGATTATACAGTTTCGGTTGCATAAAAACAAAAAATGATTACCATGGAATTTGAGTATCAAGGATACTGTCAACCTGGATAATTATTTTTCAAAACCCCGGAGGTGCCAGATGCCGATTTTTGAATACCAGTGCAATACCTGTTCCCATGAGTTTGAAAAACTGGTGTTTGCCGGAGATGAACCGGATATCGCCTGCCCGGCATGCGATAGTCATGAAGTCATCAAAAAGATGAGTGCTGCCAGCTTTATGGGTTCCAGCATCGGGACCTGTGCAGCAGATGCGCCCAAAGGCTTTTCATGAGCCGGCTGACTCAGGACGGCCGGGTGCCGTCCTTGATTCCCCATTGAAGTGCCTGGAAACGGTCAAAATCATTTGCATTTACCATCGGTTGTGATCAAACCAAAGATCCTTGTCAGCCGTGCTTCTGCGTCACCTGCGAGATGGAAAAATCTTTCAAAAAAGCTCTATTTACTCATTTGGTAAATTCTAACATTTTGGGTAAATAACGTCAGGATTCATATTCTGATATAATACATAACGATAATGCCCGGTGATATTTAGCGAGGCGCAGGTGATCCCGACGATCACGCCGACGGAATCCAGCAGGGTTCTCCTGAATTCTTCGTTTCGTTTAAACTCTGTTCATGAGATTGTTGTAATCTTCATGGGACCCGATCCAGAACCAGACAACATTCATGTCTTCCCTATAAGCCAGAGCCCTGTAATGATAACCGATGTTTACTGTCCAGACGGAACCTTTCTTGCTGAAATTCAGTGAAGGGTGGGTATGGTCTTGTTTGAAAAGCTCAAATTTTTTGTCAGCAAGATTCTGAATCTGTTTGGGAAGTCTATGGTAGCATGTCCAGAAATCCGAATGCGTGAAAGACCTTAATCCCATTTCATGCAGTTGCCGGCTATAAAATCTGACTTTATCCGATTCAGCAGATCTATGCCTCTGCCGCCTTCCTTGAAATCGTTTTCAATTTCTTTGTCCCAAACTTCTCCTTCCAGTTCAGCAAACCATTTAGAAAGTCGAAGCCTTTCAGTATCCGGCAGGGACAATATGTCGTCTTGAATTTTTTCTATAGTGGTGTTCATGCTGAGCCTGCCTTTACGCAAAATTTCATGCCCTCTTTCCAGGGGTTGTCGTAGTCGTTTTGATTGTTGGCTGTCGTATTCATATGGTTATTTTAATCATAATCACGGGATAAAGCAAGATTCAAAAATGATTGGCATGGCCATGGGTGGAAGAACACGGAAGGAGTTTGCCAAGATCCTCGGAATTACCCCGGCAAGCCTTTGCGATTTTGAGAGAGGGCCGCGGATACCTTCCATTAAAAGAGCGGCCGGTATCACCCGCAGCATCGGGACCTGTGCAGCAGATGCGCCCAAAGGCTTTTCATGAGCCGGATGACCTCAGGACGGCCGGGTGCCGTCCTTGATTTCCCATTGAAGTGCCTGGAACCGGTCAAAATCATTTGCATTTACCACCGGCGGTTACCAAACCAGAGATCCTTGCCAGCCGTGCTTCTGCACCACCTTCGGGACGGAAAAATCTTTCAAAAAATCGCTGTCTACCCATTTGGTAAATTCTAACATTTTGGGTAAATGGCGAATGTGTCCTTTATTGACTGTCCAGGACCTGCTGCACTTTGGCGGCCAGTGCATGGAGTGTTACCGGTTTTTGAATAAAATGCATCCCCTTGTCCAGAATCCCCTGGCTGGCAATCACGTCAGCCGTGTAACCGGACATGAAAAGAAGTTTCATGTCCGTATAACGGGCAGAAAGCCGGTCTGCCAGCTCCCGTCCGTTCATCTCCGGCATGACCACATCGGTCAAAAGCAGACAAATCTTTCCTGCATGTTTTTCAGCCAGATGCAGGGCCTCGTCCGGATGGGACGCGCCCAGAACGGTGTAGTTAAGGCTTTCCAGCAACTGCGTCGCCAGCGTCAGAAGGGTGGGTTCATCCTCCACCAGCAATATGGTCTCGCCCCGGCCTGAGTCCGGTTTTTTCTCCTTGGGTTCTGTTCCCCCGTTGATACCGGTTTTGTCCCGGGGAAAATACATTTTCAAGGTCGTTCCCTGACCCGGCTCACTGTAGACATTTATAAAACCGTTATTCTGTTTTATGATGCCGTAAACCATGGCCAGTCCCAGTCCCGTCCCCTGGCCTATCTTTTTGGTGGTAAAAAAGGGTTCAAAAATAAGATCCAGGGTGTTTTGATCCATGCCGCAGCCGTTGTCACTGATTGCTGCCATGACATACTCCCCCGGAGTGAATCCTTTGTGCAACTCGCAATAGTCCGGATCAAACACCACATTTCTTGTTTCGATAAGGATCTCGCCGGTGCCCTCGATGGCATCCCGGGCATTGATACACAGGTTCATCAGGATCTGGTCCATCTGGGATGGATCGATGTAAATCTGCCACACCCCGGCTCCCGGGTGCCAGTAAAGGGTGAGATCTTCCCGCAGCAGTCGCCGAAGCATTTTGAGCATGCCCTCGATGGCTGTGTTCAAATCCAGTACCACGGGACAAATTGTCTGTTTGCGGGCAAAACCCAGCAATTTGCGGGTGATCTCCGTGGAGCGCTGGGCCGCTTTATCGATCTCCCGGAGAGGGGCATACAGCGGATCCGTGGCCCCGGCTTTATCCATGGCCAGTTGGGCATATCCGATGATAATACTGAGCATGTTGTTGTAGTCATGGGCCACACCGCCGGCCAGTCGGCCCACGGACTCCAGTTTCTGTGCCTGCTGGATCTGGGCCGTCAATTCCAGCTGTTCGGTGATGTCCCGTTTGACAGCCACATAATTGATGATTTGGTCGGCGGCGTCGAACACCGGGGAAATGGTTGCCTCCTCAGTATATCTTCTGCCGTCCTTGCGTTTGTTGACCATGCGGCCTTTCCAGGTTTGTCCACGAGTAATACGGTCCCACAGATCGCGGTAAAACGCCTCATCCTGGTCGCCGCTTTTGAAGATGCGCAAATTCTGCCCGAGGATTTCTTTCCGGGAATATCCGGTCACCGTTTCAAAGGCGGGGTTGGCATACTGGATCGTTCCGGCCGGATCCGTGATCACGATTACTTCTCCGGCCTGCTCTACGGCCATGGTCACCTTCAGGAGTTCGGCCTCCTTGTCCTGTCTGGCCTGGACTTCCACTTTCAGATCTTCCAGGATGCTGCGTGTTTTGCGGTAGTTCATGCGCAATTGTTTATTTGCCTGGTGCAGGGCCGCATATGTTTCTTTTTGCTTGGTGATGTCCTCGCCCAGGGACAGGATCATTCGGAATTCATCGTTTTCCGTGAGCACTGTGTTGTGCCACTTGATCAGCCGCAGTTCTCCGGATTTGGTGACAATCTCGCATTCAAACGGATGATCCATCTGCTGGTTGTCTAAAATTTCGTTCCAAACCCGATAGAGGGACCCTTGCTTTTCTTTGGGTATGAACGTAGATATCCATTCTTTACCGACAACCTCCTGGGTCCTATAACCGGTCAGTCGTTCCGCAAACCTGTTGAACACCACGATTTTTGAGTTTTCCAGCAACCCCAAGATGATGTTCGGGGCATTGTCGATGATCTTCTGGGACCATTCTTTCTCCTGCCGCAGGGTGTTTTCATGTAATATCCGATCCGTTTCCCTGGCCTGGGCTTCCAGTTCGCCGATGCGTTTGCGGAGCTGTTCAATCTCCGTCCGGAGTTCTGCCTCAGTAATGGGCTGCATGCGCTAGTTCCTGTCTGGTTTGAATTTACGGCTTTATTCCCTTGAGAATGCCGGACTGGGTGGGGCCGGAATAATCCAGACGCACGATATCCGTCAGGCCGGCGGCGATCATCATTTCCCGGATTTCCGATTCACTGTAGGATTGCCCGGAATCCGTACCCAGCAGCATGTTCAAAGAAAACAGGGCCGCAAATTCGGGGCGGTCCCGGGTGTCTGCCAGGATGAAGTCATGGATGAGCAGGTGTCCGCCGGGCACCAGTGTTTTGGCGGCATGGGCCACGATTTCGGCGGCCTTGTCCGGTCCTTCGCCGTGGAGCACATGGGACAGCCAGGCCGCATCAAACGCCTGTGCCAGGGGAACGTCTCCGGTGGTGTAATCACCCTCGGTAAACTGAATCCGGTCTGACAGGCCGAACTGCTGGATGGTTTTTTCGGCAAAGGGCCGGGTGGTGGCAAGATCGAATACCACCGCGATCAGATCGGGGTTGGACCGGCAGAAATGAATGGCATAGGTGCCCGGACCGCCCCCCATATCCAGCAGGCGGGAACACCCGGACAGATCCAAAGATTGAGCCACAACGGGTGCCGTGGCCATGGCATTGTTGAACATGCCCATTAAAAACGCCTCCCGCCATTGGTCCGAAGAAACGGATGACTGCTCCCGGATGGGGCCGCCCCGGGTGACAGCCTCGTCCATGCGGACCCAGGAGTCGGCCAGGTGGTGGTGGTGCTGGATCATGTACCCGATGTATTGATTAGAATCTTTTGACAGAAAATCAGCGGCTGCCTGGGTGTTGGCATAACCCGAAGACGTTTTGGTCAAAAGTGCCATGGCGGCCAGGGCATCCAGAAGCATGGTGGTGCCCCGGGCATCCCACCCTGTTTTCTGGGCTATTTCCGGGGCGGTCAGGGTATCTTTACCGATGAAAGTGAAGATATCCAGTTTCACGGCCGCGTGAAGGGTGCAGGTTTTCCAGTAATATCCGGACAACTCCAGCAGGGTGCCGGGATGCCAGCCTTTTGTATGTGTCGCTGAGGTGTCGCACCACGAAGAGCACGAAGGGCACGAAGATTTATTGAATGAATCGCTTGATCCCATTTTCAAGTTCCTTTCCTGTTTCACCATGGACTTCAAGAACAAATCCCATACTTCGTGTTCTTCGTGTCCTTCGTGGTTAAAAAAAATCAGCACCTCACCGATAGACCTGTCCGGTCATTTTTCCTGCCACTGGGGCGGCCGTTTTTCAAAAAATGCGCTCACCCCTTCCTTGGCATCATCTGTGGAGCACAGCCGGGCAAAGGCTTCGTTCATATAGGCGAACCGGGCTTCGTAATGCAGGTCTTCGGACCGGTAAAACGCAGTTTTGGCGATGCGCACCGCGATGGGACTCTTTTTTGCCAGCTCAGCGGCCCAGGCCAGGGCCTCATCCTCCAGGTCCTCTTTGGGAACCAGTTTGTTCACCAGGCCTAAAGACAGGGCTTCCGGGGCCTTGATCAGGTCGCCGTACAGCAGCAGCTCCAGGGCTTTTTTCCGGCCCACGCACCGGGACACCGGAATGATGGGCCCCACGCAGTTGAGGCCCACATTGATGGCGGTCAGCCCCATGCGCACGGTGTCCGCCGCCATGACCAGATCCGCTGCCGCGGCAAGGCCCATGCCGTTGGCCACGGCCACGCCGTGCACCTGGGCGATGACGGGTTTGTTGAGTTTTGAGATGGTCACCAGAGGCTGTTCCATGGTCTCGATCCATGCCTGGTATTCCAGAGGAGACTTGCCGGCCAGTTCCGTGACATCGATGCCGGCGCAGAACGCCTTGCCCGCTCCTTTTATCAGGATCACCCGGATTTTAGGATCTGCATCCAGATCCAGCAGTGCCCGGTTCAGCTCCCGGGCCATGCCCGTGCTGAAGGTGTTCATCTGCTCGGGCCGGTTCAACGTGATGGTTCCCACATGATCGGCCGGGGTGGTTACCAGAATGTCTTGAAATGCCATGGCGGTCTCCTTGTCAAAAGGTTATGATGATTTTCACGAATGTCGGGCACTGTCATTGATGCCCGATCAGAAAGATACCATAAGTGGCGGACAGATTGGGTAAAAATGTGACGATTTTTCCCTCCATCTGGTGATTTTTCGTGTTGATGGCCGCTTTTTTCAGAATCCGGAATCCGGCCTGACGGGTAAAATTTTCAAAATCCCTGAGGCTTAATACCCGGATATTGGGGGTGTCATACCACTCATAGGGCAGTTCTTTGGTGACCGGGGCGCACCCGGTGAACATCAGCTGGATCCGGGTTTTGTAATGCCCGAAATTGGGGAAACTCACCACGCATTGGTCCGCCACCCGGAGCATGGACTGAATCAGAAACACCGGGTCATACACCTGCTGCAATGTCTGGGAGCAGATGGCAAAATCAAAGGCCTGGTCCGGATAATCCATGATCTCTGTGTTGATATCCCCCTGGAGCACGGAAATGCCTTTTTCAATGCATTTGACCACTTTGGATTCCTTGATTTCAATGCCCCGTTCCTTGACCTGACGGTTCTGCCGGAGCCACAGCAGCAGATCCCCTTCGCCGCAGCCAAGCTCCAGGACCTTGGCTGCCGGGGCGATCCAGGAGGCGATGATCTGTAAATCATACCGGAGCGGATTCATGGGCCACACGGTTTAAAAATCCTTTCATGAGATGATCCAGTTTGTCATTGGGCAGTAGAAATGCATCATGGCCCCACTGGGCCTGGATTTCACAGAAGCTGACATCCAGGTTGTTTTTTTTCATGGCCTTAACCATTTCTCTGGATTGATAGGTGGGATACAGCCAGTCCGAGGTGTAGGACACCACCAGAAACCGGGCCCGGCATTTTGAAAACGCCTTGACCAGGGAGCCTTTGCCGTGTTCCCGGGCCAGGTCGAAATAATCCGCCGCCTTGGTGATATAGAGAAATGAGTTGGCATCAAACCGCTCGATGAATTTTCTGCCCTGGTACTGGAGATAGGATTCCACCTGGAACTCGGCCCCGAACTCGAAACTTAAGGCGCTTTTGTTCTGGAGCCTTCGTCCGAACTTCAGGCGCATGGATTCATCGGACAGATAAGTGATATGCCCGATCATCCGGGCGATGGCCAGCCCCATGCCGGGTTTGGCTTTGCCGTAATAATGGCCGCTGCACCAGTTGGGATCCGCCATGATGGACTGCCTGGCCACCTCGTTGAACGCAATGGCCAGAGCGGAATGCCGGCAGGTGGTGGCCAGGGCTACGGCAGAGGCCACATTGTCCGGATACCGCACACACCATTCGAGCACCTGCATGCCCCCGACCGATCCCCCCACCACGGCCAGCAGCTTTTGGATGCCCAGATGATCCATCAGCATTTTCTGGGCCCGGACCATATCCCCGATGGTGATCAAAGGAAAATCCGTGCCATAGGGGATCCCGGTTTTGGGGTTGACGGAGGCCGGTCCGGTGGATCCCATGCACGACCCCAGGATATTGGTGCAGATTACGAAATACCGGTCCGTGTCAATACCCTTGCCCGGCCCCACCATGATGTCCCACCACCCGGGTTTGGGGTCCTCCGGGGTGTAATACCCGGCCACATGGGAGTCCCCGGACAGGGCATGGAGGATCAGCACGGCATTGGAGCGGTCCTCATTCAGGATGCCGCAGGTTTCATAGGCCAGGGTGACCGGATGGATCTCAGCCCCGCTTTCCAGGAGGAACGGGTCCTCTTTGCCGGCAAAGGTGAAAAACTGTTTTTCCACCTGCCCCACCGTAGTGCCGTTGTGATCATGACCGATATATTCACTCATGGTTACACCGTTTCAAGGGCCGCCGCCAAGTCCCCGCAGATGTCATCGATGTGCTCGATGCCCACGGAAAACCGCAGCAGGCAGGGATCAGCCAGCCGGTCTTTCAATTCCCGGGGAAACGAGACATACTGGGACGAGTAAGGATGAATGATCAGGGTTTTGCAGTCGCCTAAATTGGCCAGGTTCAGGATCATGGACAGGTGGTCCACCAGCCGGAAACAGGCATCCTGATCTGCCAGGCCGAATGTCAGCATGGTGCCGAATCCTTTGTCGCCAAATTGCTTTTTGGCCATCTCATGGCAGGGATGATCGGGAAATCCCACAAAATTGACCCATGTCACTTTGGGGTGTTTTCTCAGAAATGTTGCCGCCTGAACGGTGTTTGTCATGTGCCGTTCCATGCGCACCCCCATGGTGGACAGACCCAGCACCGTCAGAAACGAGTGAAACGGGGCTGCGGTGGTGCCGAAATTGACATGGTGCTCCTTGAACAGGCGGTGGAGGAACGCCAGGTTGCCTTTCTGCGCTACAAAAGGGGCAAAATCGGCAAACCGGTCCGTGTGCCAGTCAAAGTTTCCGGCATCCACCACCACGCCCCCTAAGGCTGCGCCATGGCCTGAAAAATATTTGGTGGTGGAGTGCACCACAATGTCCGCCCCCAACTCAATGGGCCGGCACAGCCACGGGGAGGCCAGGGTGTTGTCCACCATCAGAGGAATTCCGTTTTCATGGGCCAGGTTTGCCACCTGTCTGAGGTCCGGGATTTCCATGCCCGGGTTGGTGATGGTTTCCATATAGATGAACCGGGTCTTGTCCGTGATCTGTGCAGCCATGTCCTCCAGGTTCAACGGATCGGCCAGGCGCACGGTGATGCCGTATTTTTTAAAGATATTGGTAAACAGGGCATAGGTGGACATGAACAAAGAAGACGATGCCACAAATTCATCGCCGGCCCGCAGAAGCGTCATGCAGGCGTTGCTGATGGCGGCCATGCCCGATGCCGTGACCACGGCGGCTTGTCCTGATTCCAGGGAGGCCAGTTTTTCCTCCAGAAACCGGTTGGTGGGGTTGGTCAGGCGCATGTAGATATGGTCGGACCGCTCTCCGGCAAAGGTCTGGCCCAGATCGGCGGCCGTGTCATGAAAATGGGCCGCTGTCTGGAAAATGGGCGGCAATGTGGCCCCTTCCCAGTCATGGTCTTTGATCCCTTCGTGAATGGCCCGGGTATCAAAATGAAGTGGTTGGTTCATGGTTTCCTCATCACAGATTGGTCATGGATTGAAAAAAATTAATATCACCTTGTGGTATTTAAATGTCAAGATTTAATTGTTACTCTCTGTGCCGCATAATCAAAGATGACATAAAAATGACATACAAAGGTGACCATGAATGCAGTTGTCCGTGACACCCAAAAAAGTGACCCATCTGTTGCCCACAGACATTATTTTTCAAACCGGATACTGGGCAGAAGTCAAAGCCCGGCTGGGATGGCAGCCGTGTGCCTATGATATCGAGGACCGGGAGTCCGGAAAAGATATGCTGGTGCTGTTCAAACCGTTGAAAGACGGGATGTATGCCGCATATATTCCCCAGGGACCTGAATTCGGGCCTTGCCGGGAAAACTATGGGCCGTATCTTGAATCGTTGTCGGAATCCATTGTGAATCAGATGAATTCAGATGTGGCGTTCATTCGATATGACCTGCCCTGGGAATCCCCATACACAGACATTTTGGATCAAAATCCGGCCCATGAGGTTCCCGAAGAAAGAATCCGGGAAATCCGCATGAATTTCGGAACCCGACACTGGAATTTCAGAAAAACGCCCGTGGATATGACGGTGGCGGATTCATACGTCATCGATATCCATGATACTGAAGACAGGATGCTGTCGTGTATGAAAAGCAAAACACGGTACAACATCAAACTGGCCGAAAGAAAAGGGGTGAGGGTGTATGCCGCTTCCACCAGAGCTTTGCCTGTTTTTCACCGGCTTCACCTGGAAACGGCCAAACGGAAAGGATTTCTGGTCAGGGAGTATCCCTATTTTGAAACCCTGTTTGCTTCACAAAAAGAAAACGTTGATCCCTGTGAGGTCAAGCTGATGCTGGCGGTTCACGGCAAAGATGTGCTGGCCGGGGCCATTGTCGCTGTCACGGAACAAACCGCATATTTTCTGTATGGGGCGTCCACCATGAAGAAACGGAATTTCATGGCCAGTTATGCCCTTCACTGGGAAACGATCCGGTACGCCAAATCCCTGAACTGCAAAACCTATGACATGGGGGCGGTCTCGCCGGCCTGTTTTCCGGATCATCCTTTTTTCGGGCTGTACCGGTTCAAAACCGGATTCGGGGGACGGGTCGTTCACCGGGCCGGTTCCTGGGATTACCCCATTGATCCGGACGCATATGCATCCTTTCGGAACTGGGAGGAGATCAACCGGGGCGGGTGCGGGAACGGACCGTTTTACAAGGGATCGCAAAACTGATTCATGAAAAGATCTTGATGTCAGGGCGTACACCATATAAATAGAATCATCGGCCTCATTTTGCGGGCCGGCAAATTAACCTTTAACCACACAAGGAGCAAGACGATATGCCGGTGGTGACATGGAAAAAAGACAACCGAACGGCGGTGTTGACAATGTGCAACGGCCCCAACCGGATGAACCGGATATTTTCTCAAGAATTGAACGCCTGTCTGGATCAGATCGAGGAGGATGCCGATGTCCGGGCCGTGGTCCTGACATCGACGGATGAAAAAAATTTTTCCCAGGGCATCGATGTGGAATGGATCGGCAAAAAGATCCAGGACAAAGACCATGACACGGTCAAAGCGTTCATGTATGACATGAACCGGATCTTCAAGCGCCTGCTGCTGTTTCCCGTGCCCGTGATCGCGGCCATCAACGGCCATGCATTCGGCAATGGTGCCATTGTTTCCTGTGCCTGTGATTTCAGGTTCATGAAAAAGGACAGAGGATTTTTCTGTTTTCCCGAAGTGGATGTGGGAATTCCGTTTCTGCCCGGCATGATTGCGTTTGTGCGCAAGGCCGTGCCGGAACCGCTGTTCAACCGGATGCTTCTGTCGGGTCAGCGCATGACGGCCCAGGAACTTGAAGCAAATGGTGTGATCGTCAAGGCCTGCGACGACCAGGATCACCTCATGACCGAGGCCCTGGCCTTTGCCGCAGCGTTTGACAAAAAACGGGGTATTTTCAGGGAATTGAAACAGCGCATGCACAAAGACCTGATTCAGGTCCTGGATGATGAAGACCCGGTGTATATCGAGCCCATCAACCTGTTTGTGGCGGATTGATCCAGGGATTGAAACGGGCGGTTGAACCCGGCAGCTGAACCGGACAATAACGCCGGACAGGGGATTTTCAGTTGCGGCCGAAAGTCTTTGGCCGCAACTGAAAATCATCGGGATCACGCGTCAGACTGCCGGGATCATTGGTACTGGGACCGGATATCTTTTTTGCTGATTTTTCCCACGGAGGTCTTGGGGATGTCCGCATCCAGAATGATCCGGGTCGGAACCCCGTACTTGGGGATCTGCCCTTTTTCCACAAACCCCATGCAGTGGTCCTGGATATCTTTTTCACTGACTTTGCCACGGAACGCGTCCTTGATCACCACCATGGCAAGCGGCCGTTCCCCCCATTTGTCATCGGCAACCCCCACCACGGCCACTTCACTGACCGCGTCATGCCGGCTGATGATATCTTCCAGTTCCAGGGAGGAGATCCATTCCCCGCCGGTTTTGATCACATCCTTGAGCCGGTCTGTGATTCTAAGATACCCTTGGGCATCGATGACACCAATGTCGCCTGTGTGAAGCCAGCCATCCGCCCACAGTTCTTCGCTTTTTTCTTCGGATTTGATGTATCCCTGGGTCAGCCAGGGCGCCCTGACCACCACCTCGCCCGCGGTTTTGCCGTCATGGGGCAGTGCATTGCCCTTCATGTCCACGATTTTCATCTGGACATGGGGAATCGGCAGGCCCGTCATGCACCGGATGGCCACCTGTTCATCCTGATCCGTTTCCATGAGATGGGGCTTGATCATGGCCAGGCTCAGCACGGGACAGGTTTCGGACATGCCGTACCCCGTATACAGGTTGATACCGTGTTTCAACGCCTGGGCGCACAATCCCCTGGACAGGGCTGATCCGCCGATGATCACCTTCCACCCTGTCAGATCCACCTGGTTGATGGCAGGGCTTGTGACCAGCATGTTCATGATGGTGGGCACGCAGTGGGAATAGGTGACGTTTTCCGTGAGAATCAGCTTGAGCAGCATTTCCGGTTCATACCGGCCGGGATACACCTGTTTGGCCCCTAACAGCGTCATCAGATACGGCATGCCCCAGGCATGGACATGGAACATGGGGGTCATGGGCATGTACACGTCGTTGGAGGTGATGTTGGCCTGGTGGGCATAGCCGCACAGCACGGACAGGGTGGCATAGGTGTGCAGCAAGATCTGGCGGTGGCTGAAAAATACCCCCTTGGGCAACCCGGTGGTGCCGGTGGTGTAAAACGTGGTGGCCATGGTGTTTTCATCAAACTCGGCAAATTCATAGGCAGGGGCCGTGTCTGCCATAAGGGCTTCGTATTCTCCGGCAAAGTCAAGATCCGATTCCGGGATTTCTCCGGTATCGGACAGCACCACCACTTTTTTGACAGTGTCGAACCGGTCTTTCACGGATGCCAGAAGCGGCACAAATTCCGTGTTCACCAGGATCACGTCATCTTCGGCATGGTTGATGGTGTAAATCAGCTGTTCCGGGGTCAGCCGGATGTTGATGGTGTGCAGTACGGCCCCCATCATGGGCACGGCAAAAAAACATTCCAGGTACCGGTGGGAATCCCAGTCCATGACGGCCACGGTGTCTCCGGGGCGAACGCCTGAGTTTTCCAGCATGGCAGCCAGCTGTTTGACCCGCCGGCTGAAGGTTTTATAGGTATACCGGTGCTGGTCCCGGTAAACGATCTCCTGGTCCGGGGAATAGATCAACGGCGTGTCCAGCAGGTTCTTGATAAGCAATGGATAGGCATGGGCACTGGGTGTGGGAGTGATCAGTCTGGTTTTCATGAAGCCTCCTTGGTATGTGATGTTTTAATGAACAAACCGATGGATTGTATTCATAGACCGGTTTTCAAGGAAATAAAATAGGGGGGATACCCAAAAGGGTGTAGGGGAAATGCCTACAGGCGGTCAAAAGGGTCCATGTGCCCGGTTTCCACCCAGATCACGGCATGCCGGAGCAGCTCCCGGGCGGTTTTCAGATTCAGTTTTTCCTTGATGCGTTCCTGGTAGGTGCCCACGGTTTTGATGCTGAGGTTCAGCTGCACGGCGATCTGCTTGGAGGAAAGTCCTAGGCCGATAAGCCTGAAGATCTGAAGTTCCCTGTCTGAAATCCGTTTCAAAGGGGATTCATGGGCCGTGGCCGGCTGGTTCTGGTAGATGGTCAAAAGATGATTCATGATTTTCCGGCTGACGTGAATGTGTCCGGCCATGATGTTGCGGATGGCTTCCACCACGGATTCCGAAGCTTCCTGTTTCATGATGTACCCTTTGGCACCGGCCTGAAGGCAGCGTTCCGCATGCAGGGATTCATCGTGCATGGACAGGACCAGGGCGGCACAGGATGGAAATCGGTCATGGATCTCTTTGATCAGATCCACGCCCGTGCTGTTCTTTAAAGACAGATCCACGATGACCAGATCCGGCTTCAGGGACTGGATCTGGTCGATGGCGGTGTCCACATCTTCGGCTTCACCGCAGACCTGCATATCCGGCTCATGATCGATCATGTCCTTGATCCCCATCCGGAAAATGGGGTGATCTTCAACAATGAGAATGGCAATTTTTTTCATGGTCAGGCGTTCCTGTCAAAAGGATGTCGGGCAATCTTCAGGGTCACCCGGGTACCGCCGGGTGACATGGGTTCAAAGGCCAGGGTGGCACGGATGCGGGCAGCCCGCCAGGTCATGATCCGGATCCCCATACCCCGGGTTTTGGTTGAAAAATCAAATCCGTTGCCGTTGTCAAAGATTTCCATGCGGATGTTTTCTGAATCACGGGTCAGAACCATGTCGATCCGGGTGGCCTGGGCATGTTTGGCTGCATTGTGCACGGCTTCGTGAACAATGTAATAGGCATGAGTGGCTTCGGTATCATCGGTAAAAGGGGGTTGATCCAGTTGCCAGTCCAGGAAGCAGGCAATGGAAAACACCTCCCGGACATAGTCGGCAAGGGATGCCAGAGACACATCAAATCCCCGGTCCGCCAGGTTGACCGGCTCAAGGCCCCGGGACAGGGTCCGGGTTTTGTGAATAGCATCCTGAACAACGGCTCTGATTTTTTTTGTCCGCCCGATTTCCCCGGCCAGAGTATTTCGGGCCGGGGCGTTGTCAAGATGCTGATGCAGCATCTTGACCATGACCTCGATACCAATGAGCTGGGGGCACAAATCATCATGCAGGGATATGGCAATGTTCTGACGTTCCCGGAGACCGATTTTTAAAATTTCCTGTTCCAGGCGCCGGGCGTCTGTTATATCTTCCATGGCTGCCAGAAGACAGGCTTCTCCCCAGACCATCACCCGCTCGGCGGAAATGATCCCCTGGCGGCGTTCTTTGGCACGGTTCCAAAAAACGATCTCTTTGTTTTTCACAGGCCGGCGCTCCCTGATTTCCGTGAACAGCCACCGCCCTTCCTGACGGGGGGTGAAAAAATCAAGGGTGAGAATTTCTCTGCCCAGAAGATCCATCAAATTGTAGCCCGTGATGTTCAGGAAACTGTCATTGGCGTTGATGATCCGGCTGTCGGACAGCACGGCAATGAACATGCCGGCCGGGTTGCTTCGAAACGCTTTGGAAAACATTTCGTCGGACAGGCGCAGGGCCTGCTCGTTTTTTTTCCGCATACGGATTTCCGACTCCAGCTTCCGGCGGGATACATCCAGCTTGTCCATGAACCGGTTGAAATATCCGGCCAGCTGCCCGATTTCATCCGTGGTGGTCACGGGCATTCGCACGGAAAAATCACCGGCCGCGCCCTGGTCAAACCGTTTCATCAACGACTGCAAAGGCGTGATCACCGACCGGTTCACCCACAGGTAAGATCCTGTTATCAAAAGAAAAATAAGGGCCACAATTCCCATGACAATGGATGAGACCGTGTTCAAAGGGGCATAGATCTCGTCCAGGTAGCTGGCCGATGCCACAATCCAGTCATATTCCGGGATATAGTTGAAGATCACCAGTTTTTCCCGGGCCTCGGCTTCGCCGGGATTTTTCCAGGAATATACAGCCTTTCCGCTCTTTTTTTCACACAGGTCCCGGACAAACGACCGGTCCATGAAGCGCTTGCCGGTCACCCCGGGATTGGGGTGTTCTGCTGCAATGCCTTGGGTGTTGGCACAGAAAATATAGCCGGTCCTGCCGATGGTCTGGCTGAACAGGATTTTCCGGCACAGATCTTTGGCCTCATGTTCCGTGATTTTTCCCTGTTCAAACTCCTGATACACTGCCTGGATGATTTCCAGGTTTTTTTCCGCCACGGCCCGCAAATGATTTTTGATGGAGGTGGCAGCCGCCGTGCGTACCATATGGCGGATCCCGGCCGTGGCATTGGTGAGTTCGCTTTCAATATGGGTTTCAATGGTGGTCTGGACCCGTGAGAGGATGAAGCCGCCGCCCGCCAGCACGGCCAGAACGATCACCAAAGTGTGGCCTCCCAGCAGCTTGGTCCGGATGTTGAGATTTTTTGACCATTGGAAAATTGATTTCATATCTGCTGTAATACGACAGTGTCCGGCCGGGGTCAACCGGTTTTCCAGGGAAGGTCTGTGCGCCAGAAAAGTGACGTGTTCGGCAGAGTGCCGTCCCCGGAGGGGTGGCTCACTGCCGGCCTGGAATCCACGGAGTGGCTCCGACAGTCCGTCAGCAAGCCACCCCTCCGGGGACTCCGCTGTGCAGAATACCCGGGATCCGGATGAAACATGTTCAGGTTGACAGGCGGTGTCCGCTGGGATAGATTTCCCAAAACCCAAAACCCAAAACCCAAAACCCAAAAAATATGCATTTTTGATGAATATACTGGCATTGACCCTGAATCAGCTGGTCCGCATCTTTGAAACCGATTATGGCAAAGGCCGGTTTCATGCCCGGGCCCTGTACAGAGAAATATTTAAACACGGCAACACTGTGCCGTTCAAGGCGCCGGAGTTTGCCGCATCGGGTGCCCTGGCCCGATCCCTTGAACAGGCCCTGGTGCTGGCTCCGGGAAAAGTGGTGGATATCTTTGAAGAAGGGGATCTGACCAAATTTATCACCCGGCTGTCCGACGGTCTGGAGATCGAATCGGTCATCGTTCCCATGAACCGGTACAACACCCTGTGTGTGTCTACCCAGGTGGGATGCCGCATGGGATGCACCTTCTGTGAAACCGGGCGCATGGGCCTGAAACGGCACCTGGATGTGCACGAAATCACGGGCCAGCTTTACAATGCCCGGCACACACTGAAAAAACCGGTGAAAAATATGGTGTTTATGGGCATGGGAGAACCGCTGGACAATTTTAAATTCGTCATGGCCGCCGTTCAGATCATGAATGAACAGCAGGGGTTTGACATCGCGTTGCGGCACATGACCCTTTCCACGGCCGGCCTGGTGCCGGGCATTGAAAAACTGGCCAAACAGAACCTGCCGGGCATCCGCCTGGCTGTTTCCATCAATGCCCCGGACAACGAGACAAGATCCCGGCTGATGCCGGTGAACCGGGCCTGGCCCCTGGAAACCCTCAAAACCGCTCTGTCACGGTTTCCCCTGCCCCATAAAGGCACATTTTTGTTTGAATACATTCTCATCAAAGGGGTGAATGACTCCCCGGCTCACGCGGAACAGCTCGCGGCATTCATCCATCCTCTCCCGGTCCGTCTCAACCTGATCCCCTGCAATCCTGTGCCGGGATTGGGATTTGAAAGTCCTTCCGATGAACAGATGAACCAATTTTCCCAGCACCTGGTGAAACAGGGCATATTTGTGATCCGCCGCTGGAGCAAGGGCAGGTCCGTGTCTGCCGGATGCGGCCAGCTGGGTCGTTCCTGCTAATAGACCGCTGTTATGGCATTGTGGCGCAAAAACATCGTCTTCCGGTTGAGCCAAATTACAACCGGGAATGGCATCTCTGGCATTCACACAGAGATTGGCAAGGATCTGGTCGATCTGGGATGGATCCATTTTCACGGGCCACAGATGGGCAGCCGGCTGCCAGACCAGGTCAATATCTTCCCCGATGAGCCGGCGCAGCATGTTCAGCATGCTTTCTACTGTATCGTTCAAATCCAGCAGTCTTGGCGCGATGACCTGTTTTCTGGCAAAAGCCAGCAGCTGCTTGGTGATATCCGCCGAACGCGTTGCTGCGGTTTGAATTTCTTTCAGGTCGGAAAGCAGATCGTTATTTCCATCCATCTTCAACAGTGCCAGTTCAGTATGCCCCAGAATCACCTCCAGCATGTTGTTGAAATCATGGGCCACACCAGCGGCATTGCCCCTGAGCAACCTGCCGTTTTTGTCGGTAAACCACAATCCAATTGGCAGCACGTCAAATATTTTATTCAACGTCAATTCGCGCCTGATAATCTCTTCTTCAGCCTGTTTGCGCTCATGAATCTCCCATCTCAGCTTTCTGTTGAAAACAAACAGAAACCCTGTGCCGATGGCCAGCAGCACAATGACAAATATGGCGGCAAAGAAAGTCCGGTTCAGCCAGGGAAAGTGATTTTGTGATCCAGGATCATATAAAAAACCTTCCAGGGAAACGTCGGCATCCAAAATTCCCAGTTTCTGATAAACCCCTGCGATATGCCGCCATCTGCCTGGATTCATATGCCCGATTTGCACCAGCTCGGGACGTATCATCTTTCGTATGGCTTCAGCCTCGTAAGACAAATGGTCTGTCTGTTTTTTCACGCCATATGCTTCGATAAGCAGGTCGATTATTTCCTGGGTATGGGTCATGGCATATTCCCACCCAAGCAGCGAGGCATCTAAAAACGCATGCAACCCCGTATTGAGCCCGGCCGCTGAGAACTTCCTCCCGTGCAAATTTTCCGTTTCCACCCTCGACAATGGTTACGTCTAAGCCTGCCTGCCTGTAATAGCCCTTGTGCAGGGCGGCATAATATCCGGCAAACTGGAACTGGTGTTTCCAGGCAAGCTGCAGGACGATTTTTTCTGAAGCATCAGAGGTTCCGACTTCAATAAAGACAATCGCAAATAATAAAAGGATTGCCGCCGGAATTCGGGTGATCAAAATTTTATATCTTGATGGATGAACTGATAGCACATGTTTTTCCCCTGCCTCATTGTTGCCGACTGTCTTTATCTGTTTGAAAAAATGACCTTATCAGGTTTTGAATTCTAATGGTATCCCAAAATAAATGACCCTGGAAATTGTTATCCATGGGATAATTATCATTTAAGTGCGATATTTAATTTTATAGGGTGTAGACCATCCAAAACACAGATTAATGCCAAAAGAAGTCAACACCTTTGAGGGATGGGTTTTGACATTAGATAATAGACAAATTACACACTACAGCAACGAGTTATGCAATAAAACCCATGCTTGATCTTTTTTGCAAAGTCATCCCTGACAGGGATTATATTTTAAGGACTCTGATAATTTTTATACTTTACTTGACAAAAAAGGATTTTCTATCCTAATACCTTAAAAACTAATACGGTTGTTCATGGACATGACAGACGTTCATTCAAAAAAAATACGCAGTTACAATATGAGCCGGATCAGATCCGAAGACACTAAACCTGAAATGATTGTCAGGCGATTTCTTTTTTCAAAGGGTTTCAGGTATCGACTTCATGACAAAAAACTTCCAGGAAAACCCGACCTTGTTTTCCCGAAATTCAGAAAAGTGATTTTTGTCCATGGCTGCTACTGGCACGGACATGAAAACTGCCGTTACTACAGTCCGCCGAAGACGAATACCGAATGGTGGACTGATAAAATCGGGGAGAATAAGAAACGCGACGAAAGAAATATTGGAATACTGAAAAAAATGGGCTGGACCCCGATTATTATCTGGGAATGTCAGCTCAAACCTGATAAAAAAAATGAAACTCTGAAATCTATAGCTGAAAGTTTAATAAAAAACGGTGAATGAGCTGAATTACATTGATGTCTTTGCAGGGTCAGGCGGTTTCTCTGAAGGCTTTCTACGTCATGGTTTTAACCCCGTTGCCCATATCGAAATCAACAAAGCGGCCTGTTTTACTCTCAGAACCCGCGCTGCTTATCATTATCTTAGTGCAGCACAACAGATTGAAATCTACAGAGATTACCTCAAGGGAAAGATAAACCGAAAGGAACTGTATTCATATATCCCAGAGAAAATTTTCGACAGCGTCATCAATGCGGAAATTGGGAAAGACAATGATCGGATTTTTGAATCAATTGACAGGCTGGCGGAAGGCCGGAAGATTGATCTGATAATCGGCGGCCCTCCCTGTCAGGCATATTCCAAAGTCGGAAGGGCGCCGCTTAAGCATAAGAAAGATGACCCGCGTACAAAGCTTTATATCCAGTACGGAAGATTCCTGAAAAAATATCAGCCGGACATTTTTGTATTTGAAAATGTTCCGGGGCTCCTTTCCGTTGCCGGAGGAACTTATTTCAAAAACCTCAAAATGTATTTCAGAAGGCTTGGTTACTGTCTTGAAGCAGGTATCCATAATGCATTTGACTACAGTGTCATTCAGAGAAGGGTACGGGTCATCATAGTGGGGTGGAAGAAGTCCATTGATTTCAACTATCCCGATTTCCCTGTGTCAGAGAAAAAATTCTGCCGGGATGATATATTTTCTGACCTCCCCCCTGTCGGGATTAATGAAAAAAGACGGTTTATTAAATATTATAACGGCTCAAACGAGTACTTGCGCCGGTATGGTATCCGGGACGATTCCGGTTTTGTCACCCAGCATATTACCAGATCGCATAATCAGAGGGATCTGGTAATATATAGATTCGCAATAGAGCAGTTTGAGCAAGGAATCCTGATCCGGAATGACGGAATCCCTGATGAAATGCGCACCCAGAAAAACGTAACTGATTTTCTGGACAGATTCAAAGTTGTCGGACCCGAACCTCATACAATGATTGCACATATCGCAAAAGACGGCCATCATTACATCCATCCGGATATCAGACAGTTACGTTCGATTTCTGTGCGTGAAGCTGCCAGGATACAGTCTTTTCCGGACAATTACTTTTTTGAGGGTGTTCTCGAGGGGGAGTTCTTGGGGCCGGCCTTCCAACAGATCGGCAATGCTGTGCCACCTCTGATGGCAGAAAAAATCGCCAATAAAATCAAAAAAATGCTTTGTCTGAAGACTCCCTGATCAGTTCCTTATTACATGGAGAAATAACCGGGTCTCGTTGTATGACTTGCAAACCTGGCTATTATATCGGTCAGTAGTCCGTTTCTGACTCTGAGAATCCTTGTTGTGAACTCTTCCGAAAGAAGTTCATTGTTGGATGGTAAGGATACTGAAAATTTAAAATCAATAAACAGATAGTACTCTTTACCATCATCAAAAAGTATACTTTTTGCCTCGTAAATTGCGTCATGTCTGAATTTTCTGTTAGGCCAGATGAAATATTCGCTTTTATCAGAAGGAACCATGGCACAAAGAACAAATCTTTTGAGAGGAACCTTTCCGTTCATAAAATCGCAGGCAGCGGTGCATTCCAGAAGACCGGGTTTTACAGAGTCCCTCACAGCCTTTTCATTGTCAATGGCAGAAGGGTTTATGAATTCCTCCAGAATGCCTTTTCTATCAAGTCCGAAATATTTTTTCCAAAAAGCTCTTTTGCGGATAGCCTGCTCATTGAACTGGTACCATACACCCCGCATATCAAGGGAGTGATTATTCAGGTCAACTATACATTTTGAATTCAGAGCAGCAGGAGAGACGGTTTTGGGCAGTCCCCTTTTCCATCCCCCTTGAATACTCTCTTTCCATAAATCCAAATATTTCCGGTTGATCGGTATGCCATCTATGTGGTCCAAAAGAAGCGGTGACAGGCCTTTAGTTATAGCCCTGCCCGGATTATCCTGAGTATTTTTTTGTCCGAATGCGCCTTTCCCCAAAGCTCTGAGTATATCGATAAGGTCCTTCTGATCGAGGCAGGTGCCTTTTGTTTGCGGTTTTTTAATCAGACCGGTGATTGTCTGAAGGGTTTTTGCACAAGCCTTTTCAATTTCATATTCCCACGCGAGCAATGAAAGAAATAGTTTATTCTTGTGAAGAAGTGTTGAGATTGCTTTTAACAGCTCCGCGGAGGGCGTTTGTTTATCTATAAAAAGGGCTTTCTCAATAACAAAATATTCTATCGGTAAAGGGGTTTTTCTTTGTTCGGCATATTTCGCAATATGGGAGATTACCGGCTCAACTTCTTTCGGATGCTGTGTCCAGAACACAATGATGAAAGGACCAGACGGTGACAGCTTCACCAGGATTTCTTCTAATAAAGAGGCCACCTGGCTTGTGCTACTCAAATTTTCTATCTCTCCCAGGTTCAGATCGAGAAACAATATGCGTGCTCTGCCGGGTTCAAAAATTTCTGGGGGGCTTATTCCATCTGCTATGCTATATATCAAAGGAAGCGCAGGTAGCCCCACTTTTAACAGAGCCTTGATAATAAGTTCAAGATGCTCTTTTTTATTATCCACGGCAATTATCTTGGGGCACGGCAGAAAAGATATTTCTTCCTGTTTATCCATCATTTAACCCTCCTGAATCTCATTACCACTGCTGCGCCATCAAGCCCGGTATCAATGTCTAAGTCGTCTATATCCGGAGGGATCAGTAGTTCTCCTCCGTTTGAATCCATTGCAGTTCTGGCAAAATATAGGCCAAGGCCCATGCCTCCCGGTCGTGTACTCGCATAGGGACTCATCGCCTGTTCCGGTGTAATTGAAAAACCGGGTCCGTTATCAAGAATAGCCAGACACGGTCCTTCTGCCGCCCAGTCATGCAGGGTACGAATCTGGATGGCCCGTTTGAATTTTTTACCTTCAGCCTCAGCTCTCTTCCTGACCCAGTAAATAGCGTTATCTATCATGTTCATCACCACCTGAAGGTAAAAATTAAATGCCCCAGATATATTGAAGTCTTTTTCTTCGCCATTAAGGAGCGGGCAACTGAAAATAATCTTATGGGCACTGAAGCGCCCCTGATTAAGCTGGACAGCACGTTCCACAAGTTTGCTCACAGGTATGGTTTTTTTTGAGGCACTTTTAAGGAGGGTTCCGAAACCGTCCAGTATTGTAATCAGGTTTTCTGCCCTGCTGTTCAGTTCGCTTATTTCCTCTCCTTTTCTGAGACCTTTTGCAAGGGCTCTTACCTCCCTTTCAACTTCATGGAATACGATGGCGAGATTCAGGCCTGCCCCGGACGATGCGACAACATCCCTCAGGGTCTCATATTCTTTTTTGATTTTCTCTACAGGTTTAATAATTTTTTGATGAAGATCCTTATTTGCCGAGGCAATATCAAGGATTTCCTGGATATTTTTCTGGAACCGTACAGGTGCATCCTCTTTAATGGGATCTCCCTTCAGGATACGATCCATCTCTTCCCTGTCAGGCCGCCTTATAAGATTCAGATGTGCGACGATACTCTGTATCATTCCCCTGAATCTTTTATAGGTTGTGTTTTCATCGAATCCTTCACGGTTGGTCTTTTCCTTCAAATCCTGACTGCTGTCCAGTGAAAGGTGAAGTGCCCCGATAAATGAGTTGGTTGCCAGTGTTTTTCCCGGATCATTTACTCTTTTTATGTTTAAGTCCAGCCAATCATCGCCGGGTTCTCCGTAATTGAAGACTCTTATACCGTCACGGTACACCCTCATCCCACCCTGATTTTTCAGAATACCTTTAATTTGCCCGGATCCGCCTAAATGTTTAAGAAAATTAGGTCTGAGATCGTAAACATAAAAACGGCCGGCAACTTTACCGATTCCTTTGAGATCTTCTGAATTATAAAAAAGCCGGCCCCTTGGAGGGCGGCCCGGAATAAGGGTCTCATCTTCATCACTACTGGCTTTTATTTCAAGGCGTTCGGGGTAGTCTTTTCCACCGGATTTCAATTCGCGTGGATTCAGTCCCCTAAAAACAGGTGGCGGATTAAAGCTGAAATGCCAGTGGAAACTACCGTCATCTTCAAGAGTGAAAAGAAATTTCCAAATTGCCCGTTCAATAACCTGATCAATATCAGGAAGATTCGTTAGTTCGCTTCCATGGCCCGGTACTTCAAGGGCTGGTCTGAATTCCCCTGTTTTGTCAAAAGGGCTTGAAAGGCTATCTATCAATCTTTTTAGTTTTCTCAGTTCTCCTCTAGTCCATTCGGAATCCGGCCTTAGTTTTGTGATTCTGATTTTGGTTCCATGGTCATGTTTCCCAGGAAAAACGGTTGGCGGTGATACCGGCTGTACCCGTATCCTTACGTCTTCTACTGAACTTGTTTGATCTTTGCTGTTTCCGGAAAGCAGGGTTTCCAGGTCCATTATCAGCTTGTATTCCGTTCCGCCTGATTTCCTGGTTATCATTTCAAGTCTGTTCCCGATTTTGAATGCCGCAAGTCTTCCTACCCCTTTTTCTCCCAGGGGCATTCTGTTGAATTTCGGGGTCCGGAACATTTTATCGGTTCTTTTGGACGGGCCGCCGATATTCAGCCATCCGTCCCGGATCTGCTCAAGAGACATACCGCATCCGTTATCGGTTATGTTAACTGATGCGTTCTCATCGTCTATATCAAGTCGTACGGTTACTGATTCCGCATCGGCGTCGTAGGCATTTTTGACAAGTTCAAAAATGGCCAGGCGCTCACTGCCGATTAGTTCATCACCCAGCAACCTGAGGATATGAAGGTTTGCTTTGAGAGGTTCCAGTTCCCCATGACCTGATTTGATTTTTTGTCTGATCTTGTCCGCTGCGGATCTCAGGGCTTTGGGTTTCCCTGCGAATTTGTCCCAGACTTTCTGATCGGTACTGCCTCCTCTGATCAGACCTTTTTTACCGGCAGCCTTTGCATCCGGATCAATTGCCCGGAAATTGCTTAGTTTAAATATTACCGCTGCCCTGCTCCGGCCGGGGTGGCCTTCGGATTTATCATCGAGGGCACTGAGTTCGGACAGCTCCGCTGCCAGGGAAATGATCAGAGGATGCCTGACATCCGGGATTATTCCTTCAAGCCTGGAATAAAGTTCAAGCGTCAGGATGAGTTCTTCTTTTGACCATGGCGGGTTCCGTTGTATCATGATCTCCTCAAATATTTTTAGATCATCTGGGTTTCAGTAATCGATTAATGATCTGTTTTGGTATCAGAACCTTTGTATGCTGTCATCAACTAAAGAAACCCCCTTGTGAATATGCTAATTTTAGATATGTATTTGATAAATACAAAACAGTGTGAGATGTTGAATTCTGTTAACCACTTAAAATCCACCTACCAAACGTACGATGCAAAAATTCACTCAACAATATATTTCATAATCTCCCCTGGAAGTCCAGATTATAAACCTCAACCATCTTGCAATTATGTTGCGAGTTGCCCCTGAGCTTTGATAACCGGGCGTTTTCCAATATTGGGCATGCAAATAAATATCCCCATTAAATACAACAAGTTGTCAAGGATACTACAACTTTGTAAAAAAATATGCAACATAACAATTGACTCCTGCCCCTACTTCAGGGTGCCTTCGACCACCCTTGAGTATTCTCAAAGGCTGTCCAGCCATTCAAGGACATTTTGTTTGTTTTCCCATTGGATCAGTTCATCTATTTTGGGATCGGATTTAAGTTGCTGCCGTGTGAAGTGGATAAAATCTTCCTGTATTTGTCTCTTCTGATTCAGGTCCAGTTGCAGATAGACCATTGTAGATTGAACATTGGCATGTCCCAGACGATTTTTGATTTCAGACAGGGGTTTGCCTTCCGATACCATCCGGACGGCGCATGAGTGCCGGAAGCTATGAACAGGATGCATGAGAGACAGCCGTTTGGAAGGTAAAGCCTGTTCAAGGCACCGCTTGCAGATGCGGTTGATACCATGGCGTGTCAGTGCAGATCCTCTTTGGTTGATGAACAAACTCTTTTTAAAAACAGGCGAGGGACGGCTGCGGTATTCTGCAATGTACTGATGAACGAGTTCGGTCGTTTTCGGAAGCAG